>JAHFAI010000094.1 GCA_023250635.1 Deltaproteobacteria bacterium
ATGAGGCAGGACCGTGCTAATCCGTGCGAGATCCTTCGCCGAGGCGGCTCAGGACACGCCGCTGGCTGCAAAACCGCTGCGCCGAGGCGGCTTGCAGTTTCGCGCCAGCGACTAACTAAATATGGCAGCTGTGTAGATGAAAAACTCGTTAAAAGAAATCTGACAGAGCATCAGAAAAAGATAAATCATTTTTCATCAGGGTCGAGATTTTTAGTGAATTGTTTGTTATTTAAGGGGCTTATTCGCTGGTTAGGATGCGGGTGCTATTGCCCAACTCCAAACTACAATCGATCTCGTGCGAACTGTTGTTTCCTCTATCAAACAAACGAATTTGAATTTTGTCCTACCTGCAAAATATTAGCTCATTTCGAGGTTAAGAATTCGGAGTGTTCCCATGTCTATTGTCGGAATTGTAAATTTGCATTTATCAAAGACCATCAAGCAAGTGTTCCTTGTTGGTGTTGGGCTGCAAGTTGTTATTGTGATTTTTCCTGCTGCCCCCGCCCAGGGAGATTAGAAGAGCTTTACGCGCATGGTTATGCAAAAAGCCCGCTGTGTTGGTGCAGTTATATTGATGATTGATCGTTACTACTCAGGGTGTTTAGAGTTGATCTAATCCCAAAGCTTCTCTGTATAAAACCGTGATTTCCCTAGGTATTTCGAGGCTGAAATTCAAATTCTCGATAAAATTAATTTCAAGGCAGTTAAGGGTTATCGGTGATAATCCCACTATTCGAGCCCAATGACTGTTGGCAAAATAGAAATCATTATTTAGTTTTTGAGCAATTAGTACGGTGACTGCAAGAAAAGAATGCTGAGACTCTTGGCTGAATACACAGGCGGGGTTAAGTTGCAAATGACGATCGAGGAAAATTATTGCGGTAACTAAATCCCCTTCATCGAGGTTTCCAAATTTAACCAAACGATCTAAATAGAGAGCAAAGCTTATGGGGATCTTTCCTGCATCACGATAATAGAAGGGGTAACGCGCTAAAAATGTCTCAGAAAAATCTTTAAAGGCAATGTTTTTTAAGATTTTTCTAGCAGAAATTAGCAGGGCATTTTTTAAATACACCATTTTCATATTTTCATGCGCTGTATGCGTTGTCAAAAAATCCCACAGGTTTTTGAGTTGACCGTCGGCCTGTGCTTCGCGGAAGGCTTTTAAAAATGGTAAGGAATCTTCGTTATCTGCTGGATTTGGACTGAGGGTAAGAGCGCTCATTGAGTCTAGAGAGGCAGAATCAATAATTTTACAGGGCTTATCCTCTGCTGGGGGGGGGAGTAAGTGGGAGGCTGCTGGTTCGACAGAGGAAGGGGCTGCGGCCGGGCTTGCTTCTAAGATGCCAATATTTGCTGTAAGTGCTAGAGCAATAAAGGAATTAATGAAAAAAAATTGCAACATATATTCACCTGTTTTTACAATTTTAGAGAGTTTTTGAGGAACGACTTAATACCATACACGGAATTTGATGGCAATAAATTTCTGGGCTGGTTTATTGAGCTTTAATTACAGTTATTTAGGCGCTGGCGCGAAAGCGCCAGCGCCGTGTCCTGACGAACGCAGTGAGGAAGGATCTTTCACATAACATCCGGATATCACGTGACAGATCCTTCGTCGCTTTGCTCCTCAGGACACGTCGCGGCACGAAATATGCTATTTCGCGCCAGCGACTACTTAGTGCCACAACTGTGTGTTTAGGCAACAACGCCCTTGCCTATTCTAAAAGACAGTGCTAATTGAACTTTTTATTGAAATCGAGTCTAGAGCCCTTGGAAGAGGCAAATGGGAGTTTTATCTATGTTTTTGTTGCAAAAAAACAGAGTAGTATATGCCTTTATCTTAAGTCTGGGGCTTGTTGCTTTTACCTCGTCGAGGACTGCAGAGCAGGCCTTCAAGCAGTTTTGTGATCAGGAGAGCCAGCTTCAGTTTCGTCAAGAGCGCCTGAGCGTCGATGCCATGCCCGCAAATACCCGCTTGGCAGGCTGTGATCTTGAGACGAATTTCAAAAGCCAGAAAATTATTTGGGACAAAATTTCGCAGCTCTATCACCATATAAAGAAGCGTAACGAAATTGCCAAACGGGCTTGTTGGTACGGCTATTTTGTTCCTGAAAGTTTTTTGAAGTATCACCAATATACCAAGACTCTAGGGGTAATTGCTGCGGGATTGCGCCGCCTTCCTCATATGCCCAAAAACAGCGCCGCTCTTTATTTTAGGATTGATAATCTCTTTTACTCCTCCTCAGAGCTAGCCCTGCAGGGGACGATCTTGCCCGAAACTATCCAGCAGGATAAGGATTTTGGGGAGTTTTTGGCTCAGCTTGCTCAGGAAGAAGTTTCGGAAAGCGGGATTATTGCCCATATAGTGCTAATGGCTGAGGTCATGAGTCGTAGGAAGCAGCTGCTTACTCTTAAGGAATTGCACGAGCAGATTATCGCGATTATGAATGGTGCAGGTCTACCCTTAGAATATCACGAAAACCCAGACCACTCTCCGGTGGAAGGCGTCCTAAAAATCTAAACGCAGCAGCTGCTTGCCGAGGTTTTTGCCGGTAAAGAGGCGCTGCAGGGTTGCCGGTATATTGGTAAAGCCGTGTTGCATATCTATCTCGTAGACCAGCTTGCCGGCAGTGAGCCAGGATCCTAAGCGATCAACAGCAGTAGCTGCTTGTCCCAAATGATCAGAAAACAAAAAGCCCCGCATCGTCGCCCGTTGAATCACCAGATTCATATAATTGCTGATGGCTCCCTCGGCCCCTTCGTAGATGGAGATGCCTCCGCAGAGGACCACCTGGGCATTGCGGCGCAAATGTGCTAGGGCACAATCGAGAGTAGGTCCACCCACGTTGTCAAAGTACAGGTCGATGCCCTCGGGAGCCTCAGCTGATAAGCGCTGAGCGATATGCTCGTGCTTGTAGTCGATCGCCGCATCGAGTTTGGCATGTTCCAGTAGCCAGCGGCATTTTTCCTTACCACCAGCAATGCCAATTACTTTTGTAGCCCCGAGGTTTTTGGCGATTTGTGCCGCTACGGAACCGGTAGCCCCAGCAGCCCCAGAGACCAGCACTACCTGCCCAGCTTTTACCCTGCCCACTTCCACCATACCAAAATAAGCAGTGAGCCCCGTTAAACCAAAAATACTCAGTGCGGCACTGGCTTCGAGGCCTTCGGGAACTAAGCTGTCGGGAAAGTAATCGCTCCCCGTACGTAGCGCATACTTCTGCCATCCTAAGAGGCCGGTAACTCGTGCACCCATAGGAAAATCGGGGTGCTGAGAAGCTATCACGGTTCCGAGTCCTAGGGCGCGCATAACTGAACCAAGCGGCACCTGCGGAATATAGGAATCAATGGTCATCCACATTCGCTGCGTGGGGTCAAAAGACAAAAGCTCTACTGCAACGAGATATTCCCCGGCTTTAAGACTGGGCACTGGAGCTTCTCTGTAGCCAAAAAGCTCGGGGGTGAGCGGGCCAGGTTTTGGACGGGTTTTTAAAATCCATTGCTGGTTTATCATGTTTGTCATAGGCGTTTTTCCCTTCTCGGCATTTTGTTGCTTGCTCCTTGGAGCATATCCCTTGCCTCCCTTACGCAGGCATGGAAACATATACTCCATAATTTATTCTTCCCCAAATTTTTAGGAGTGCTTCCCATGCTACCTGGTATTTGGCAGCGGCCTTGGGCCCTGTCTGCGTTGTTGTGCTGTTCCCCTCTGTTTGCCGCAACCTCTCTTCCCGAGGCTGGCTTCAGCGAGCTGCTACGGAGTTCTACCAGCTTTGCCAACCGCGAAGAAGCTGAGACCGCCCAGCAGGAACTTTGGCAACGCTATCTCACCTCTGTGCACGGGGATGCCCCTCGCTATGAGCAGCATCGGCAGCGCGCCTTGCACTACGGGGACAAGGTTATGAAGTTTAGTTTGGAGCTGCGCGGCCCCAAACCGGTGGACGGTTATCCCGTTTATATTGCTCTCCACGGAGGCGGTAGCGCCCCTGCCTGGGTCAACGATGGTCAGTGGGAGCATATGAAAACTTACTATAGAGATAGCGTTGACTCGGGAATTTACCTTGCCCCGCGTGGAGTTAGCGATACCTGGAATTTACATTTTGTGGAGGAATCCTATCCGCTTTACGATGGCTTGATCGAAAACCTTATTGCTTACGAAGGAGCTGACCCCAATCGCATCTATCTGCTTGGATTTAGCGCTGGGGGTGATGGGGTCTACCAGGTAGTGCCGCGCATGGCCAATCGTTTTGCCGCAGCCAATATGTCAGCAGGACACCACAATGGAATCAGCTTTACCAACCTCTTTAATACGCCTTTTCTCCTGCAAGTGGGTGAACGTGACAACGCTTTCCAACGCAATCGGGTTACTGCTGAAAACTACCTCGCCTTAACAGGCCTTCAATATCTCGCCGAAGGTGGTTATACCCATGAGCTTTTTATGCATGCCAATGCTTGGCATAATGGCTGGGCTGATAACGACCCACGAGGGGGGCAGCACCCCATTATTAAGGATCCGAGGGCCTGGCTTAATCACAATGATCGTGCGACCACCACCGCTGAGACTAATGGGGTCCACTGGCTCCGCAACTATGTGCGTTCACCTCGTCCCGAACGTTTGATCTGGGATTTAGGCACCCGGGCTAAGCGCGGTACCGGCTGGGGGGGTAATTATGCAGGTGATGTCAAACTGAGTGAGCAGCAAAATATTTTCTCTTGGGTCAGCAACGATACCCCGCCAGCCCCAGGTGCACGCCTTGAAATCAGGAGAATTCCCGGGAAGAACACGATTGTCATCGATCAGGCGAAGGCTCTTACCCAATTTAGAATACTTCTCCATCGTGGGGATTTTGACTTCTCTGCACCTATTCGCGTCCTCTACCAGGGGCAACAAATAGCTGAATTTCATCCCGAGCATCGCCTGCAGGTGATGGCTCGCACTCTTTTAGAAAGCGGCGATCCGAGTACTATTTTTGACGACGAGATTTCGGTTGTGATTCCCGCTGCGGAGTAGCTCTTTGTGGGAGGCTACGAAGGGAGAACAGCTGCTGTGTGAAGGTGCACGTTCTGGGGATATACCCATCGAGTTGTAACTACTCAGGTCTTGGTGCATCTTCGCCGCTTTCTTCGTTGCTGCGCGTGCTCACAGCCAGACGGCTGCTCCGCTGCTCGCTCCTTGAAAGCAGCAAAACTGCACCAAGCCTTGAGTAGTTGAAAAAGTGCTGAGTAGTCAGGCGCTGGCGCTTTCGCGCCAGCGCCTGACTACTTGCCGTCGGCAAGATCGCTCAGATTTTTACCGTCGACTCGAAATACGGTCCATTCATCCATCGGTTTTGCACCGATGCTTTTATAGAAAGCAATAGCTTTTTGATTCCAGTCAAGTACCCACCATTCGAAGCGTCCACATCCTCGTTCTACAGCTATTTTGGCAAGATGCTGCAGCAAGGCCTTACCAACTCCTTGTCCTCGAACTTGAGGACTCACATACAAGTCTTCAAGATAAAGACCTTTACGTGACAAAAATGTTGAGTAGTTGTGAAAAAATAAGGCAAACCCCACAGGCTGATTGTCCCAATAAGCGAGGATAACCTCACACTCCGGTTTTTCTCCAAAAAGTGATTTTTTAAGCTGCTCTTCGCTAGCCTTAACTTCATGGCTTAACCCTTCAAAGTCGGCTAATTCTTTGATAAAGGAAAGAATCAGAGGGGTATCTTTTGGCTCTGCAAAACGTATCGATAAATTTTCAGCAATCACTTCGTGTCCTCTGCAGAAATCAATTTAGCTTTTTAAGCCGATGTAAATATCTAAGACAATTTTTTCATGGTCAGCTGCGCGTTCATCGTATATCTCAAAGTCGGTAATATAAGCGCGTTCTCCCCCTAATTGTTCAGCTGACATATCCCAAATAGCAAACCACGGCTCACGGATCACTTCGGGCATTTTGCCTGGACCATTGGTAAACCGTGCATATTGTTGCGCTGGGATCAGCAAAGATTCAAACCCTTCGGGGATTTTTGCCACAGCGCTTACCTGCTCGCCAATAAAGTAGGTGTAATCACCTCGGTGATCGCTAGCATAGGCAGTATAGGCGCAATACGTAGTGCCGGGCTTTAGCCGATGGGGAATACACTCGGCTAGTTTCTCATGAAAATAACGACGAATACAGCCAAAAATCTTTCCCGTCATGGGGGCGATTTCGTTTTGGTTATTGGTTCTGACGGTTACGCCGATTAACTTAGTTTCTGTGTGATCGATAAATATTTTTTTCATTTTTTCCAGAGTTCTTTTAGCAATGATAATTTGGTTAAGGGAATCTGCGAGGGTTTTTATATCAGGTTCGATAAAAAGGCAAAGGAATTCTCCGGAGCGCGCAATTGCTGCTCGATTATCCGTGGAAAAGCTAATCTTCGTCGTTTCAAGGTTGCCTCTCTCCAGGAATAAATTCCGACGTCGCTTAAAAACTGTAGCCCCGCAAGAATAAACTCAGCGCATTCAAGCGGTGTTTCTGTGTGAAAAATTCCTTCCTGACAACCTTGACGGATGATTTTTTCATAGAGGGGTGCCAGTAGAGCGATGCTTTCTGCTAGGATACGCAGGTGGATTGCCGCGTTGCTAGGGGTATGAAGAGAAGCTAGTAAATCGGGATTATCTTCGCCCATCCTTCCGAGCTCTACTAATTTTGTAATTTTTTCTAAGGCGTTTCCCTCGGTCTCTTCGAGATAGGCTTCCATGATCGCAATCCGCTCGGCAACCATGGTAACAACCACCGCATCGAGAAGGGCATCCTTTGAGGGGAAGTAATGGTAGATAGTACCCTTAGCGATATCTAAATGCTTCATAACATCTTGCATAGTCGTCTTTGCAAAATCTTTGGAAAGAAAGAGCTGACGGGCTGCCTGGATGATTTCGGCTCGGCGTATATCGGGTTTTTTAACGATTCTTGCCATGGTAGTCCTTTAGGGTGAGAGCATTAGCAGCAGCGGTGGTTTCCACGAGTGCCTTTTCTTGAAAATAGCGAATGATGCGTCTTGGAAGCAGTGCAACAAGTCGATGCAGGACGATGCTGTAAAGAGAACCACTCATAATTCGCGCGCTCATCAACGCCAGGTCTTGATTTTTTTTCACAAAAGGGCGCAGCTCGGTTTCATAACGCGTAAACGCCTCGAGATAATCTCGAGTTTCAGCGAGCTCCCCCGCAAGCATATAAGCTCCTGCAATTGCCATGCTCGTCCCCTGCCCGGACATGGGGCTTGCAGAATACGCGGCATCACCCACTAAGGCAACTCGTCCCTGGGACCAGCGGGGCATATGGATTTGTGCCATAGAATCGAAGAAAAAGTCGGAGCTGTTTTTCATCTCGGCCAAAATTCGCGGTAGTTCCCAGGTGGCATCCTTAAATGCTTCGAGAATACAGTTTTGCTGTTCTTGGGGATCACGAAACGAAAAGGGCTGCGGCAGCGAAAAAGCTAGGGCAGCCTTGGCATTGACGTCGTTGCAATCACCATAGAGATTTACAAATTTGCGCAGCGAGTGCTGTTCAATCTCGCAGTCGCTTAAGTTGATAAAATTCTGAAAGGAGAAGACGCTGATGTATACACCAAATTCCTGACTAAATTGCCCTTCATCACCAAAAACTAGTTTTCGCACGGTGGAGTGCAGGCCATCAGCGCCGATTACTAGGTCGAACGTGCGGGCAGGATGGTTTTCAAACTCGACAAAAATTCCATCCGATTTATCGGCAATGCTCGTTATGGTATCGCCAAAAATATACTCGCTATCGCCTACAGCTTCTTTCATCAGCACACAGAGAGTTCCCCGCATAATCTCGAGATCCACGCCTTCTAGGCGGGTACCGAGAAGGTCGGGGGTCATTTCCGAAACTTGATTGCCTTTGCTGTCGACGCAGACGGCGTATTTGATTTTTGTCCTAGCCTCGACAATCGCTGGGTGGAGGTCCATGCGTTTAAGGATTTCGAGGGCAACCCCGCGTAGGTCGACTTTGTAGCCCCCGGTGCGCAGCGAGGGGTGCTTTTCGACGATGGTGGGAACAAAGCCAAATTTCTTCAACCAATACGCTAGGGTGAGACCTGCAACGCCTGCACCGGAAATAAGCACCTTTTTCATGGGGGCAATCCTTTGGACCAACGGATTTACTGTACATGGGCCATGGCTACCGTATAGACCGACCGTCGGTCAATATGTTTTTTATGGAATTGCCCTATTTATGAACAAGCTCTCTCAATAAAATGTGCTTGCTACTCCAAAAAAAACCATGCTAATCAGCTAGTTAGTCGCTGGCGCGAAATAGCATATTTCGTGCCGCGACGTGTCCTGAGGAGCAAAGCGACGAAGGATCTGTCACGTGATATCCGGATGTTATGTGAAAGATCCTTCCTCACTGCGTTCGTCAGGACACGGCGCTGGCGCTTTCGCGCCAGCGCCTAGTTAATAATTTTTCGCCTAAAAAAGGTTTATTTCGGTTGGTGATACCGAAAGCAGCACGGATCTAGCTGTTCCTGTCTTGTTCCCCAGTGGACTAGACCCTTGGCTTTCACCTCAAATTTTGCTTTGGGGCTGGGGGTAAGGTATGTCTAGTGAGTTTGTCATCTACTTTAATGGTCAATTGTGGGCGGGTCTTTACTCAGAGATTGTCGATGGTCACATCGTGCGCATTGGACGATATGTGTTTGGGGTGGAACCAAGTGCTGCAGAAGTCTACCAGTGGGTTGCCGAGGGTTCACCTGGTCTCAAGGTGGAAGACGTTTCTAACCAACAGGCCAGCGGTCACCCATCGCTAAAAGCTAAAAACCCTAAGCGGCTGCTTCGTGAAATTAGAAAAGCTCATGTTAAAGCCGCATCTAATAACAGAGAAACTGCTGCCCAGGCTTGCCTGCGTCAACAAGTTGAACTAGGTAAACGAGTTGCAAAAAGTGCAACTAAACAAAGACGCAATGAGCAAAGTCAGCAAAAATTTGCGCAACGTCGCTTAAAACGTAAAGAAAAGCATCGCGGCCACTAGACCTCGCATCGAGTTTTAGACACTGCCAAATTCTTGTGCTCCCTTCAAAGTATTAGAGTTGTCTCATAATTCAAAAGCATTGCAGCACTAAGCAGCGATACAAAATCGAAGCGGATGTGGAAACCCCCGCTATTGAACTCGATTTTGCTCTCGCCATTTCTCAAGACTCCCCGCTCTTCCACGGTAAGCCGAACTCCAATGCCCCCTTTAAGTGATTATGAGCCTGGCAGTACACTTGTAAGTTAGCGCTCTCGTGGGAACCATCTTTAGCGAACGAGGTAATATGATCTATATG
>JAHFAI010000022.1 GCA_023250635.1 Deltaproteobacteria bacterium
TGCTTTATACTGGGCATAATAAATTGGGTCTTCACCAGCAAACCCTATGCTCTCGCGGTGTTCTTGTTCGTAACGAGCAGCATACTTATTGAACTCCGGTTTTTCTCGAGCAGGAACGATGGTGCTTTTGAGGAGATAACTCATAGAGATGAGTGTATCACATTAAAGGGGCGATAGGTATATGAGATGGTTTCTAGTGATGGTCTTAAGTCTTTACTGGTGTTCTAAAAGCTCGTTGAGCTTATCTTTGCCGATTTCCTGCAAAAAGCTCGGTAATTTTGGTCCCTGATCGCGGCCGATTAAATACTGATAAATAACTGAGAATACGGCTTTAGGATCACCGCCAGCGGGGTGAATAACGCTGGCCCAGAGACGATCGTTCAAGTCCTTTGCCGTAATGGTCTCGAGGTCAACTGCGTTTACTAATTGACGGAGCTTAGTTAAGATAGCTTGGTCAGCGCTGCTCAGTTCGCGGCTGTTTCCCCCTTGGAGGGTATAGCAAAATTCTTCGGCGGCGTATTTTTCCAACCACACGAGGGCACAGTGGGCACGGCGGACAAAGCGTTGCCGATCTTCACCCAGAAGCTCTCGTTGATAATAGCGTTGATAGGTGCGTTCCACATCACCGCCGCATACCTGCAGGCGAGTGCATAAGAGGCGAAATCCTGCTCGTTGGGGAAGAGTTGCGGGTAGTTTGCCCTCAACCGAGGAAAACTCGTAGGTGCGACGCAGCACTATTTGCTGCTCGGGCTTGGGGGAATGAGGAGTAAGTGCCGCCTGTTCAAAGCGATCAAATTCATCATACATTTTGATAACGTCTTCATCGAAGGCGATGGCAAAATCGTGGTTGGGTCGCTGGGCAGCAAATATCCAGCGGATCATCTCGGGTTCGTATACTTCGAGGGCATCACCAAGGGTATAGAGCTCGCCTTTTGACGAGGACATTTTCCCCCCACCCCCCTTGATGCGGACAAAATCGTACTGCAAATATTCCGGTGGTCTTATGCCCCACAGGGCCTGGCAAATTTCCTTAGCGGTATCGAAGGAGCCCCCCTGACTGGAATGATCCTTACCACCGGGCTCAAAATCAACTTTTTCAAAGAACCAGCGCATTGGCCAATCCACCCGCCACTGGAGCTTGAGATTGGCAGTAGTGCGGATATCCACGGTCTCCCTATGCTGGCAATGGGCGCAGTGGTAGGCGTATTGCCACTCGCCGAGATATCGTTCGCTGCTCATTTCATCTTTGGCGCACTGGGAGCAATAAATAGCCGTGGGTAGCCAAGAATCCGCAAGCTCGCTGGTGCGATGCTGATTGAGAATCCCACGGATAGTATCGCGTTGTTCTAGGGCGTGACGGATTTCTTTGGCATAGGCACCACTGCTATAGCGAGCCTCCTGGTAGAGAAACTCGGGGGCGACTCCAACCTGGCTTAATTCGCCTTCAAACTCCGCAATGCGTCCTTGGGCGTAGGTTGCTTCTCTGCCCCAGGGATCGGGGATGCGGGCAATCGCTTGGCATAGGTATTGCTCGAAGGCGGCTGGTTCAGGCAGATTCTTGGGCACCTTGCGAAAGGTATCGAAGTTGTCCCAGCTGTAAATAAAGCGTACGCTTTTGCCCCGTGCTCGTAGAGCTCGTCCTACCAAATCAACCGTGATAACCTCACGAAAATTGCCAATATGGACGGTGCCACTCGGAGTAATACCGCTGGCAATAACGTAGCAGTCCTGATCGGGGCGGGCATTGACCACTTTGAGGGCAGCAATATCTGCCCAATGGCTTGATAAGGGTTTCATCTTTGTCCTAAGGTCCGAGGTAACTCATCAGCGAGGTAAAAACCCCAAGGATATTTCCCTGGGAATCTTAAGTCAATGGGATTAGGGGATTTTCATAGAGATTCCCCTACACTCCCCTGAGGCAGATCACCGTCTGAGCAGGAGATACTACTGGTGGGCTCTTCGCACAAAATATTCGATTTTATTATAGTGGGTGGGGGATCAGCCGGCTGCGTCTTAGCTAACCGCCTCAGCAGCGCTCCTGACCACGAGGTGCTGGTGCTCGAAGCGGGAGGAAGGGACTGGTGGTGGGATGTGCGGATCCATATGCCGGCCGCTTTGACCATGCCCATAGGCAACAAAAACTACGATTGGTGCTACCGCTCTGAGCCCGAACCTTTTATGGGAGGACGGCAAATTTATCATGCGCGGGGTAAAATTCTCGGTGGTTGTAGCAGTATCAACGGTATGATTTTTCAGCGTGGCAATCCCCTGGACTACGAAAAATGGGCGAGCGAAGCAGGTATGGAACAATGGAGCTGGGCCCATTGCCTCCCCTATTTTAAGCGCCTTGAGACCTGCCTGGCAGCAGAGGCTGAGTACCAGGATGAACGCTATC
Organism: Deltaproteobacteria bacterium; assembly: GCA_023250635.1. Classification (GTDB taxonomy): domain Bacteria; phylum Bdellovibrionota_B; class Oligoflexia; order Oligoflexales; family Bog-1112; genus JAHFAI01. Next base: position 2,396 of record JAHFAI010000022.1, read on the forward strand.
GGGGTAGCACCGGCCCTCTGCTGCTCGAGCGGGGCCCAGGCACGAACCCGCTCTTCGCAGCCTTTCTTGAAGCCACCCGGCAAGCGGGGCATCCGGCGACGCGGGATGTCAATGGCTTTCAGCAGGAGGGATTTGGTCTCTTTGATCGCACCATCCATCGTGGCAAGCGTCTCAGCGCTGCTCGTGCCTACTATCACCCGGTCAAACGGCGCAAGAACCTCACCCTGATGACCCGGGTACTATGCCATCAGGTACTGATGCGTCAGGGACGGGCTATTGGGCTTAGTTATAGCCGGGGATCAAGTCAGCAGGTGGAAACGGTTTATGGCAAGGAAATTATCTTTGCCGCCGGAGCTTTTAATTCCCCCCAGCTTCTCCAACTGTCGGGTATCGGCAGGGCTCAGGACCTCGAAGCCTTAGGCATCAAGGCGATCCATGATTTACCGGGCGTCGGCGAGAACCTCCAAGACCATCTCGAGGTGTATGTACAGCATCTCTGTCGTAAACCGGTATCGATGAATCCCGCTATGGACTGGTGGCGTCGTCCCTTTATCGGCTTGCAGTGGCTTTTTGGCTATGGGCCGGCGACGACCAACCACTTTGAGGCGGGGGGCTTTATTCGTAGCAATGAACGGGTGGCTTATCCGAACCTGATGTTTCATTTTCTGCCTCTGGCGGTACGCTATGATGGCAGTAAACCGGCAAGTGGCCATGGTTATCAGGTTCATGTGGGACCGATGAATTCTAATGTTCGTGGTTCCCTGAGCCTCTCTTCACGGGATCCTCGCCGTGCTCCCCGTCTGCGCTTTAACTATCTCTCTACTCCGGAAGATCGCAAGGAGTGGGTGGAAGCGATTCGTCAGGCACGGCGTATTTTGTCTCAGGATGCCCTTGCCGTTTTTAACGGCGGGGAGATATCCCCGGGGCCTGAAGTGGCAAGTGACGAGGACATACTTGCCTGGGTAGCGCGTGATGCGGAAACCGCCCTCCATCCTTCGGGAACCTGCAAACTGGGGATTGGCAACGACAGTGTTCTTGATCCTACGAATTTTCGTGTGAATGGTCTGCACGGTTTGCGGGTTGTGGATGCGGCGGTTTTCCCCAGTATTACCAACGGCAATATTTATGCGCCCACCATGATGGTAGCAGAACGGGCGGCAGATGCGATTTTGGGAAATAGTTGCTTGCCGCCTGAATATGCTCCCTACTTTCGCAAAGAGCGAGAGGATCAATAACGGAATTATCATCAACCCTGTGAGATAGATTACTCCCCTAAGGAGGACTATTTATGGTTGTCGAAATTCGCGCTGTGCGTACCGCTCTATTCTTGGTTTTTTTGCTGGCTTTGCTCCAGCCTTGTTTGGCGGCAGAGCTGCCGCGAATTATTGCCCATCGGGGTGCTTCTGGATATTTACCGGAACATACCTTAGAGGCTCATGCCCTGGCCCATGGGCAAAACGCCGATTTTATCGAGTTGGACATTATTCTTACTAAAGATAGTAAGCTGATTGTCTTTCACGATCTCACCCTCGACGCTACCACCAATGTTCATCTGGTCTATCCGCATCGCCACCGTGCTGATGGGCACTGGTACGCTATGGATTTTACGCTGGGAGAATTGCGTAAGTTAAAAGTTGGTGAGCGGCGCACGGCGGAGGGGAAGGCGGTTTTTCCTGGCCGTTTTCCCCCTGAGGTCTACCTGTATAGGATTGCGACTTTGGAGGAAGTAATTGCCCAACTAAGGGGCTTAAACAAAAGTAGTGGCAAGAAAATAGGCTTAGATGTGGAGATTAAAGACCCGCAGTTTCACCTGCAGCAGGGGATGAATCTTTCTCGTTTGGTGCATGAAAGCCTGATGGATGATCCGGCTATTCTGGGGGAACTACCCTTGCTGGTGCAGAGTTTCGATGCCAGGTGTCTCAAATATCTGGCGCACACTTTGCAGGCCCCCTACCCCCTGGTGCAGTTGCTCGATCATGTTCCTTGTCCCGAAGCAGGAATTACGGCTATAACCCCGAAGGATTTTTTTCTTGAAGTGTCCGCTTACGCCCAGGGGATTGCGCTCGATCATCAGGGCCTCGGTACTTCGGCGTATTTTCCGCATTTTGTCCATCAGGCAAAGAAGCAGGGATTGACCGTGGATATCTACACCGCTCGTCAAGATAAGTTTCCCGATTGTTACACAAGCTTTAGCGGTATGATTAGCTATCTACATGAAGTCCTTGCCGTCGATGGAATTATCACGGACTTTCCCGATAGTGTTCGGGCTATTCTCAATCGGGAGTGAGTTGGTGTTGTTAGGTGCCCCTCTTTCTGCACTTGTGAAAAGTATCTGAAAGAAATCTTCTTCCCCGCAGCAGCTTCTCTCCCCTCGTGCCTCCAGCATGCTTTATTAATGTCATTTGGGTTACGTCGTGCGTCCCTCAAATCCGGTATGGTTTCTAGAAGATTATTTCTAGTTCCTCGAGTGGAATCAGGCGATCCTTACCCGCATAGTGGACTCGAGCAAGCATTAAGACCAATTCTCCTCCTTCTGTTGCTTGAGCTGCTTCCACCGGCAGTGGATAGATCCCGCTAATAATTCCCGCTGTTTGCTCACCGAGGCGAAAAACTTTATTACCACGGAAGAAGATGAAATTATCCCGGTCTCGGTAGAACATGCCTATGTTTTTACTTAATTTTTCTTTGGCGATAATAAGCTCTGCACCTTTGTTGCCTGCCAAGCGTACGCAGAGAAATCCATTCTTAGATTTTCCCACAATGGATCCGTAGTTTTCGGGGGGGAAATCGCGCGGAAAGCTTGCCGATTTGGGAATTGTATCAGTGATGAGTACTTCGTCGCCAATATCTTTGTCTGTGTGATCGAGGAGATTGAGGAACGATCCTTTGTGATCTTTGCTGTGATAGCGATGCCTTACATCCCCGTAAAAGAGAGCTATTTTTGTTGCTGAGTCAGTCCAGAAGGAGTGGTTGTTTTTAATCTTTCTTGTGCCATCGAGAATGTGTTTTGCCTGAAGCTGAGCATCATAGATGCTGTACCATTTGCTCTGTTGCTCACTGCTGGGACTGTTACTGGCAAGGGAGGAACAGGCATACAATCCGGTACATAAAACGGCAATGCTTGCGCGAATTTTCATGGTTGAGGCTCCTTGGCTTTGTTTTATATTTCTTACCAAGGAGAAGATAAATTTTAACTAAGAACGGCGTTGTTGTATTTAGTCCGTGACCATCACGACTTTGCTGCGATTCAATACCCACAGTTGCGGGGGGGGAGGGGCGCTGGCCTTGGTAGCGTAGAACAGACCCTGAGCTTCGAGACCGTTGCTATTTACTGCAGCAATACTATAGATGGTCAGGGCATCTTTGCCGCCAGTCGAATCTTGATAAATCAACTTACCGAGTTTTCCTGGCAGGAGATATTTGTTGGGCAGACAATACATTGCCATCTTGCTACTGGCGGTATACGAGGAGCTAAATGGCCCCTGGGAAAAATCCATTTCTGAATAAGGCTTATCCATTCTGCCGTTGGTGGCAATATCGCCGAGGGCGCCAAAACCATCGGCACAGACGGGATGCCAAATTTTGACCGAGCGTTTCTGATAGAGATCGTTAAAGGCATTATTAGCTGTTTTGAGGGTTTGATTGTAGCTGATAACATCCGTGGCCGAGGTTATGGTCTCGCACTCGTTGTGGAGGGAAACATCGAACGACATTTGCGTTTTTTCGGTGTAGCACATCTTTACGAAATCAATGAGCAGGGGATACTGATGGGTATACACCTCGGTGTAATCCTGGGGTTCCTTAAGCAGGACTTCCTTAGAGTCCGCTGTATAAAAGGGTGAGACCGAGATCACCAGAGTGGTACTTCCCTGCTGATTCACGTCAGCGCTCCAGGCAGTAAATCCCAGGGCAGAGAACATTACCGAAGTATCGGTGGAAAAATCTGGTAGCCAGGGAGCCGCCAGAGGCTGTTGAATCGAGACACGTAGTGGTTCGGGATAATTGGGGCGAGCAAAGGAAGCAGCGATAAAGCTGGTCAGCTTATTGTTTCCTAAGGCCGTTTGATAGCCTCCCACCAGCTTATCGGACAGGGAATTAAAGCCAGTCCAGACCTCTTCGCTGAGGTCAAGCCAGATCGGGCGATGGAAGGAGGCCAAATAGCCGATATATTGTATACCTTGGTACCGGCTAGGAATCGTCCCGCTACTTGTGCCGCTACTTGTGCCGCTTGTCCCGGAGGCCCCCCCCTGGACCGAGAGGCTGGAAATACTGGGAGCCTTACCAAGAGCTGCTAGGGCCTTTGCCTCTTCGGGGCTTTGCGGCGGGCTTAGTGGGGAAGTAGAGGTAGAGGAAGTGGAGGAAGTGCCGGCGTTATTGGGGCTGCTGCTGCTGGGAGGAGCTGAGGAATTCGAAGAATTGGAGGTGCAGCCCCCGAGGAGCAAGGCTGAGACGGTTAAAATAACTAATAATAGTAGTCTCATATGGTTCTCGATGGGATGCTCGGGGGACAATAGCCACGTTTTCTTATCGGAAATTCGCTGCCGGTTTAAAAAAAGCCAGGGCTAAATCTGCGGAAAAATTTTTAACATACTAATATAATTGATATTAATTTTTTGCTGGCGGGAATTCAACCAAAAGAGGCCACTTGGGTGGAGGGTGTGGTAACTCTTTGACCAGTAATTTGCCCTTGAGTAATGTTTTGGACGCTTAACTCTTTATTAGTCGGAACTTTTCTTTTAGAAGGGAGGACGCACGGAGAAATGTACACTACGTTTCGTAACTCGCTATAGGAAAGAAGAGCACACTATGTTCAAGAATGACGCCTCTGCTAACGCAGTAAACGCCCCTCGCCACCTCACTGTTGCTTCTGCTCAGCTCGCTACTGGAGAAGACAAACGCGATAAAATCGCTTATGCTCGCGAATATTATCAGAAAAACAAAGAGAAAATCGCTCAGCGTCGTAAGCTGTATCGCGAAAAAAATCGCTACAAAATCGCCACCTACGCTCGCGATTATCGTCAAACCAATAAAGATAATATCGCTAAGCGCGCCAAAGAATACCGCGATAAGAACAAGCTTAAAATCAAAGAATACGCGCAACATTGGTACGTGAAGAACCGTAATGTCGTAGCCGAAAAAACTAAGCGCTATCGTGAGCAAAACAAAGAAAAAATCGCCATGAAAAAGAAGATTTATCGTGAGCGCAAAAAATCAGTAGTAGCTGATTAACCAGCAGTTACTGAGATCTTCCTCGTCTCGATCATCTGTCTAAAGGCTCGGCTTCTCGCCGGGCCTTTTTTATTGCCTAATCGCCAGATTTTTCACTGTGTATGAGGTTAAAATCACCTGCCTCCCTCTATTGATATTGGGGGGAGCAATAGTTTGCAGGTGGTGGACCATTTGAAGCACATTGCCCATTGTTTAATTTATCAGAACCGCAAACCGTGCCCACGGTGAAACATACTTTGTTCTCATTTCTTGAAATCGCATCACAGGCACATTTATTAACCTTAGTTTCACTATATTTTTCATCTGAACGCTTTGGACGGTTATTTTCTGCCCAAATACAATTCTCCATTATGTTCCTAACAAGCGATACCGAAGTATGGCATGAACCAGATGCAAGTGTAGAAAGAACAGCAGCCGGTTGCTGTTGATTTTCATTATTTGTCTTGATTTGTGCCTCAAGAGCTTGTGTAGATTGCGCAGCTGCTGTTGAACTTACAGCAAAGCTATAATTTTTACGTTTATCACTACTAGCATCATCCAGAGTATTCCAATCATCAAATGCTTTTTGTTGCTCCTCCTGGCTCAGACCTGCCACACTAATTCTCTGATCTGAAAAACGAGGATATTCTCCTTTAGTAGTAAGCCAATAGTTCATGCAGTTGTTTTTATACGTTGCTACAAGTGAAGCCTTGGCCTCTGCTTCTTTTGTAGCATTGGCCTCTGCTGCTGCTGCATCTGCATCTGCTACTACTTTCATTGCAGCGTTAACGCCATATATTACACTGCACGTTAGATTACCCAAATCAACATCGTCCCCCCACTTAAAATAAATAGATGCCCAGGTACTGCGTTGAGAGACACACAAATCAATAATATTTTGATTTTCTTTTTTATTTTTTACATTATTAAAAATGGCATTACAAGCATCTCTAGTTCTCTGACCGAGAGTTTGCTTTTTGCTTCTTGTACCATTACCATTAGTTGCATAACATTCTAAATTTTTTGATATTTTTGTTTGCTGTGGTTGTTTTGTGCCTCCAAGCAGCATTGACGAAGTACTGAAGATAAATAAAGTAAGCAGAAGGCCAAAAAAATGAATCAATACAGTTTTCATGGAAGTTCCCTACATAGCCAAATAAAGCATTACCTGTGTTTGTGTTGATTAGCCTATCGGCAGATTAACCCCTAGCTTAAGCAAATCAATAAAAACCCATTGTTTTCAATTAAATAGTCGCTGGCGCGAAATAGCATATTTCGTGCCGCGACGTGTCCTGAGGAGCAAAGCGACGAAGGATCTGTCACGTGATATCCGGATGTTATGTGAAAGATCCTTCCTCACTGCGTTCGTCAGGACACGGCGCTAGCGCTTTCGCGCCAGCGCCTAAATATAGAACGGGTCTAATGCCTAGGTTACGATTTGACCCCATCTAAGCCTCTCTCGCTCTTCGGGGGTATTTACGTTAGTTAAGTCCTGCGCGCCGCTTTCCTGAGCAATAAGGTTTATGGGGAGTTCAGCTAACAAGCGAGTTGGACAGGAGAAGCCTCGTCCCAGTAAGCTCAAAAATGCTCCATAACATTTGGGTTCATAGATAGCACAGAGAGGCTCAGCTGGCGCTGGCTCGGGCTTATGCTCGCAGGGATGAGCGCGAAAGGCGCTGGCAAACTGCCAGGGGCAACGCGCACCTACCAAGGTGGCTAAGGTCTGTGGCCTAAGCCCAGGGAGGTCGATGGCGAGTACCAGCCAGGCTGCCTTTGGTCGGTATTGCAAGGCCGAGAGTATTCCGCTAAGGGGACCAAGTCCCCTAAAACTATCAGCAATGCTCGGCATGCTTGCTTCTCTGCCCGAAACAAACACTTCGCCACAGTGGGGACTCAGCAAAGCAGCGCAGTGCTCAAGTTGGTTTTTGCCCGACTGATAGCTGAGCAAGGCTTTATCCTGCCCCATGCGCTGGCTGCGTCCTCCGGCTAAGATCAAACCATTGAGCGGACGGGCTCTGAGCTGAGCAGTAAAATAACTGTCAACGAAATTTCGTATGAGATCAACCTCGTCGCGATTGAAATAAGCTCGGGCTGAGGTGCGTCTTGTCAACTCTGGCGGTGGCTGCTTCCAGGGCCCCACAAAGGCCAGGCAGTAAGAAAAATCAGGGTCATGGGCAGTTAGCTCCTCGAGAATAGCGCAGCTGAGGTCGAGCATTACCAGCTTTGGAAGGGGCAGAGTCTTATAGCCTTCCACCACGACAAAATCGTAAGCCAGCAAAGCAGGAAGTTCGAGCTCGCTACGGCTCCCTCCGCCCATATAGGCGTGGTGGTGCCAGTCGTTAATCAGCACCCCTGAGGCGCCTGCTTGGGTAAGACGATGGCTATCTTTGCCGGGGTGATCCATAGAGAAGTGGTGAGCATCATGTTTAGCGTAGGCGAAGCGTCTCCCTGCCTCGCGCCAGAGTACGGCAAGTTTTTCGAGCAGGGTGGTTTTACCGCTGCCAGAATAGCCGCTCACCGCTAGTTCAAGGGGATGAAAAAAATACGAGAGTTTGCTTGTCCCCGGCATCGTTAGTGTACTCCCCAACTATACAGAGGCAAGGCTTCCCCAGCAGCATACAAGCTGCGCCCTGCTGGACACTCTACAAAGCCATCGCTGGCTGTAAGGGCTGCAAGATCTCCTGAACCAATCCCGGGAAGGGGGCAAACACGGGTAAGTCCATCGTTGCCAAAGCTAATGCGCACCGGCGCAAAAAGTGTGGTGTCTGCTCCTCGAGGTGAGGAGAGGGCTTCGCTTAAGACTCCATAGGCTTGCACTCGTGATGCCACTTTTTGTCCACTCATAATTTGTAAGGCCGGTAGTACATAACGATAGGCAGTGAACAGTGCGGCTACTGGATTGCCAGGAAGGGCGAACACTAAAGTTTTGCCAGGAGCTTCACCAAACCACAAGGGCTTACCGGGACGTTGGGCTACGTGATGAAAGATTTTTCGCACGCCAATTTCCTCCAATACTTGGGGCACTAAATCTCTGGCACCCGCAGAAACACCCCCACTGATAATGCAGACTTCACTCGCGGCGATTGCTGAGCTGAGTTGGACACAGAGTTGCTCATGCTTATCCTCGACGAGGGCGATGGAGATTTTTGTAAATCCGCGATCGCGCAATGCTGCGGCAATGGCAAAGGGGTTGGAAGCACGAATTTCGTGTGATAAGGGTTTCAGGTGGGGAGCAACTAATTCATCACCGCTTGCTAGCAGCGTAATCTGCGGTGTGTCAACGATGGAGGCGCGAATGGTACCAACACTGGCAAGTACGGCCCAATGAGGTGGTAGCAGTTTGCTACCGGGGGTACAGAGGAGATCGCCTCGACGTTTATCACTTGCTTGCTGATGAATATTGAGGCCTGAAAACACCCGCAGATGAGGAGTAAGGCGAGCACGCCGTGAGTTGCGACAAAGGGTGAGGTCTTCATAGCGGACTACGGCGTCACAACCTGAAGGTAGCCGAGCTCCGGTCATTACTTCGATGCAGGTATCAGGGTTGGAGAGTAGCTGCAGAGGGCTGCCGGCAGCTTGCATACCGGCAAGGGAATATTCCCGGAGGCCTTGCTGCCAACGGGTAGCAGAGAGAGCGATACCGTCCATAGCAACGCGATCAAAAGGAGGAAAATCGCGGTCCGCATAAATTGCTTCGTTAAGGTAGGCCCATTGGCCATGATCGAGAGAACGTGAGGTTAGCCGCTGGGAAAACTGGGCGGCAGAGGAGAGAACTACATGGGTTGCGTCGTTAACAGAGATCATAAAAAATTTTTTACCTTTCTGCTTTGTTTGTCGCTGGGGATCAGCATGGTGCTGGGCGAAGCTCGAGCCACAGACCAAGCTTCTTCGCCGCGATCAGGGCCTCGGGTTAGTAATGTACGTAAATCTCGCAGTCCCTATGCACACGCACAGGCCTTGGCGATCGTTCCGGGCAATAGCAACGGTCGCCTCGTTAGGCCGCAAGCGGCAATCACCTATCACTCTCCACGAAGGAATAACTTTGTAGGGGCTCCTCTTGATGCTTCCGTTGCGGTTGCCGTTCGTGATGCTGATCAACCTGCGCGTTCTTCCTGTTGGGAGCAGCATAAAGGCAAAATTATAGCTGCCCTGGCTCTAACCACCGTTGCGGCACTCTCTGTAGCTTCCTATTTTATCGGTGAAGCTATTGAAGATGCTCAGCATAACCCCGCTGCTGCCCCAGCTCCGGAAGTAGGAACTCTGTCGGCGCAGTTCAGCGTCGGTGCGGTGGAGATAGTCGCAGGTGCTGCTCAAGAAAGACTACTCACTGTTCTCGCCAACGGAACGCGACAGCTGGTAAATATGCTGGGAAGTATGGAGCTCGTCAATAGGATTACTGGTCAGACAATCACCTATGGGAATCAAGCACTACAACTTGATCTTCAAACCTGGCAAGTCACCGGGTACTCTAATCCGTTGACCCTGGCCCCCGGCTCTTATGATGTGTCGGTTATTTTTTCTGATGATTATTTGCGGAACTATGGGGGAACGGGGGAGCTAAGCGTCGAAGCCAATGAAGACAGCAATCCTGAGATAGTGCTGCGTCCTCTAGTCGGTGAAGCTGGATTCAGTGAGGGGAGAGCGACTGCTTTGCTTAACTTGAGTCTTTTATTGCCCAATCTCAGCCGCGCCGAGCGCTTAGCAAAAGGATCGCTCGGCCTGGTGCTTGATGGAGCACCTGAAGTTATTTTTGCCCTCAACCCCGGAGAAGAGCTGGTTGAATTTTATGCCAACATGGCCGGTGGTATGCATGAAATTTATTTTAGACTTTGCCTCGAGGGGGTGCCCCATGCACACACTGATGGCAACGAACGACAGCGTTTGCTGATTCCAGGACAAAACCTAGGATTTAATTTTGTTGATTTAGCGGCAGTTAACATTACGGTGCTAACCCATCCTGGTCGTACGCACTATTATCCGGTTAACGGAGCTATTATTACCGTGGATAATGATTCTCTGGTCTTGGGAAGAACCGGTTTATTCAACGATGAGGTCTTAGGTTTTGCGAGGGTATTTGTGGAGGCGGGAACGCATATTTTCCGCGCCTTTAGGGGAGAGCAAAGCGGCATGAGGGAGGCGGTGGCTCAGCTCACTGAGGTAGAAAGCGTTGAAATAATCATAGAATGACAGTTACCAGAACTCGAGTAGCCTTGAACGCTGGGGTTCGCGATTCCGGATCTACCGCTCTACTAATCAGCGCATTCGCTTCTGGATAGTACATGAGGACGCAGCCCTCACGGATCGCGAACGAGCGCGCTAACAAACCACTCACCTGTCCCGTGCTACTGGTTACGGTAACTTTTTGGTTTTCCTTGAGGCCGCGGCGCTGCATGTCAAGGCTATTCATCAGCAGTACATCTCGACGCTCTTGCCCACGATAGCGATCTTCTTCTTCATAAACTACGGTATTGAATTGTCCCTCGGAACGTACACTCATCAAGTGGAGTTGGTTTTCTTCTAACGAATTATCGTGAAGAGGGTGAATGGTAAACAAGCCCCGTCCTGAGGGACGAGGAAATTTTGCTTGATGAAGCATTCGCCCTGGCACGGTGAACTCGCGTTTTTCACTATCTACTCGCCGCAGCTCATCATACTCCGGAATACTATCGGCAATGAGCCGGCGAATAGTACCGTGTTCTTGCATTGCCTGCCAATTAACCGGCCCCTGGCTGCCGAAGGTCTGCTGGCCAATTGCCGCAATAACCTCGACCTCACTCTTTACCGTAGAGAATCGTGGTCTTCCCCCCTCGCTTACCCGCACCAGGCTAAACATTGATTCCTGGGTGGTGAGCTGGGTCTCTTCGTCACGGGCTGCTACTGGTAGGATTATGGTTTCTTGTCCCGTACCGTGGGCATGACCGGTATTAAGTGCCGTAGAAAGATAGACCACCAGGCCGATGCGATTCATCGCTTGGCGAGCGTAGAGCATATCGGGATTGGAACCAAAGAGATTACCTCCGAGGCAGAAAGCCAGGTCAATTTCTCCGCGATGTGCTGCTTCCATCGAACCCATGGTATCGAGCCCAGGGGTTTCAGGAGGGTTAATTCCTTGGGCGCGCAAGCGTTCAAACACCTGTTTTTTGATGGTCGGAGTGACCGCCATAGATCCCATGCCTTGGACGTTACTATGGCCGCGAATAGGCAGGAGTCCGGCATGGGGGCGGCCAATCATACCACGCAACAAGGCAAGATTGACGATACTCTGGACATTTGCCACGCCATGGAGGTGATGGGTGATGCCCATGGTCCAGGCAAACACGGCATTTTTAGCCTGGGCGTATTGTCGGGCGAGATCGAGGATTTCCTCTTGAGAACCCCCTGCACTGGACACAAGTTCTTCCCAGGAGAGAGCGGTGATAAAACGCTGATACTCGGCAAATTCCTCGGTGTGATCCCTTATAAATTCCTGGGCCAAGGAATCGGGATGGTGGCTCAGCAGGGCTTTCGCGATACCGTGGAGCAGGGCTAAATCACCGCCGATGCTGACCTGGACAAAGCTTGAAGCAATGCTCGAGCCAAAGAACAAGCTGCGCAGTCTGGAGGGAATCGAGAAATTAATCAGCCCCTGTTCGCGCACGGGATTGACGACGATAACTTTCCCACCGCGGCGGCGAATATGATCGAGGGAACTCATCAGCCGTGGATGATTGGAGGCAGGATTACCCCCCAGCAAAAAAATCAAATCACAGTGTTCGAGATCTTCCAAATTCAGGGTTGCGGTGCCGGTACCGAGGGAGCGCCCCAGCCCCACCCCCGAGGCTTGATGGCAATAATAGGAGCAATTATTGACATTGTTGGTGCCAAGAATACGGGCAAAGAGCTGCAATAAGAAGCCTGCTTCATTAGAAGAACGTCCTGAAAAATAAAAAAAACTGCGTGCAGGTTTGACCGTGCGGTAAGCGCTGCCTATACGGGTAAAAGCCTCCTCCCAGGAAATCGGCTGATAATGCTGTCCGCCTGCTGCTAAGAGAAGGGGGCAGGAGATTCTTCCCGCAGCTTCTAGTTCCCGGGAACTTAAACTGCGGAGAGCATCGCGGGAAAATTGCGTAAAAAACTGCCCGTGGGGAATCGCCCCCTGCATATCCCCCGCCATTGCCTGTAGGGATTTCTTGCAAACCTCAGGCCAGCGTCCGGCCTCGTTGACCATGCCGCCTTGTTGACCGCCCATGCCGAGGGCGCAGGTCTTGCAGGCATTGGCTGATCGCATCGCTTTAAAGAGGGAACTAAAGCCAACCCGACGCCCCATGCGCAGGGTATAGGCGAGAGAGTGCCAGCCACCGGCACGCTTGGGGATTTTCACAGCAATAACTCCTCAGGGTGAAGGGAGCAGGTCAATAGGTACCAGCAGCAGACTATAACAAATAGGGAGGGCTTATCTATAGGTGACCTTCGCCTTTCCCTATAGGGTGTCAGCAATCCATTATTATCCCATACGATGTTTCGGGGGAGTGGAGAATATACCGTATTTTTTACTGTATTGGAGAATGAAGCATGAAGGTAGTATCCGTTCTGGTGATGATTTCTCTTTCTGCGAGTGCCTACGGGAATTTTGTCTTTGACAGCCACGCTGCTGGTACTCATACCTTGCAAGGTTTGGGGACCTGGCAAGATGTGGATGGGGCTAAGGGCTCTTATTTGGTGCAATTGCAGTTGCAGCACTTAGCTGCTGATCAGGCACTGATTAGCGCTACCTATATGGTGCAAAACAAGACGTACAACATGGGGGCGGTGGTAGTTCAAAGCAAGACCAATAGCAATTTTTTTGAGGTGCTTTCTGAAGGGGTAAAAACCGGAGAGGGCTATTGTCTGCCTTACCCAACGGCTGATGCTAAAGGTAAGTTTTGCAAAATTGCCTGTGAGCACAATAATATTAAATTTGACGGCAGCCTGGTGGCAAATAATGGCAAGGTTGAGCGTCTTGGTTCGATGATTCTCCCGAGTGGCAGAAAAATTGTTTTGCGCGACTCGCTTACTCTTGTCCCTAGTTCTTCAAGTGTTATGGGGCTCGAACGCCGGACCCTGCCAGCTGCCGATCCCTTTGCGGATGATTTTGAACCTCAGGATATGCAAATGCAGGGGCCGAACCAGGGGCAAGGGCAAGTAGCGCAGCAGGGTCCTGTGGCGCAGGGGCGCGTGGATCAGGGACCTTTGGCTAGTAAAGGAGGTAAGCAGCAGCCCCAAGGCAAGCCTGCCCCTGGAGCTGGGGTAGGCGGTGATGACGACAACGGTGATGACGACAACGGCGATGACGATGACACTGCGGGTGAAAATCGCCGCGCCCCTCTAGGTGCTGGGGATCGGCGTAGTGCCGAACGTCGCACGATCAGTGCCAGTGAGGGGGAGCAGATCCGTCATCAGATTATAAGGCAACAAGAGTATCTGCGTAGAAACGCCCGCTAGGGAAAATTCTTTAACGGCAAACCGCTTACTCAGGTCTTCGCCAACTACTCAGTACTTTTTCCACTACTTAGGCCGTGGCGCGAAAGCGCCACGGCCGTGTCCTGAGGAGCAAAGCGACGAAGGATCTGTCACGTGATATCCGGATGTTATGTGGAAGATCCTTCCTCACTGCGTTCGTCAGGACACGGCGCTGGCGCTTTCGCGCCAGCGCCGTGTTACTGTAGAAGGAGCTGATTAGCAGCTTGAACAAGATAATGAGAGAAGCCAAAGGGGTTTGTGCTCTTGAGCAGTGGGTTGCAGGTCTCGTAATTTTTCGCAAAGGCCAGATTAGCTGCAGCAAGAGGGGGAGGGAGCTGACGATCGAGCTTTAAACAGGCAAAATAGGGATGCTCTAACGCTGCAGCAGCGCTGATCCGCTTGTCGGGGTCAAGCTCCAACATCTGAGTGAGAAGGTCGAGAAGCTGCTGTTGTTGTATAAATCCATGGCGAGCTAAGGCTTCTATTTTTTCCGGCCAGAGGTGGAGCAGTGCTCGTACCTGCTGGAAGTGCAGTTGTTTTGGATCTCTGACCTCGTAGGGAAAGCGGTTGTCGCTCAGCAATTCATAGAAGATAATCCCTAAGCTCCAGACATCCGCATTGTGGGTGGATCGGCCAAAGTAGGGAGAACCACGGATGCGTTCAGGTGCAACAAATTCCACCGTTCCTGATTCACAATCCGCGGTGACCTGCGAGGTGGCCTGGGGGGGGGCGATAGCAGCGGCAAAACCAAAATCAGCAAGCTTATAGCTGAGCTGACCCTCAGGACTGAGGATCAGCAAGACGTTTTCGGGCTTGATATCGTTGTGATTGATACCATGAGCTTGGAGGTAGGCAACTTGTTGTAACAGGTGAAAAATAATGATGCTGCGGCGCCCGAAAGGGCCCTGCTGAAAGCTCCGCCGTAAGGATCGAGGAATTTTTCGGATCATTACATCGCGCAAATCAGCTTCGCCGCGCTCCAGCCACAGTTTGCTTACCTTAGGCTCAAAGTGCAAAGCCGCCGCAAGTGGCTGCACAAAAAGTCCGGCTGGTTGTAACACCGCGAGCCAAATAATTTCATTCAACGAAATTTTCATTCGATAGGCCTGCTCAACGGAGCAGACCTTGAGTGCGTCGTGAGCCCCCACCGTTACCGTCCCAAAAACCCCAGAGATGGATCGTGCGCTTTCTAGGGCGTAGGGATCATGGTGAGAGGCGCGACTGGAGTGGCCGAAGGCAAACAGGAAACAAAAAACCAGTAAATAGCGCATGCGATCTCCACAGGTTATGTAAGGAGTATCTCCACCCTGCTCAGGCAAGCCCGAGACCCTACAACAAATGCCTGTACCAATGCTGTATGATCACCCCCACTTCGGGCTGGGTGCGTTTGAATTTCCAGTCGAGGTGGAAACTCGTACTTTCACTGGTGGTATCGAGTTCATGATGCTCGATCTGCAGACCGTGATAGGAGTGGGTCATTTGCCTCATAACTTTGTTGCTGCTAAAACCAGTCATCAAAGACGCGGCGATCTTGCTCTGCTCGCGGGGAACGATCTTGTCGGCTTTGTGGTGCACCATAAAATAGGGAGCAGTGCCGGGCCAGCTGTCACTCAGCGGAGCATTAAACTTCTTGAGAGCGACCATCAGCAGAGGCCCCAGAAAGCTTAAATCACGGGAATAAATTTCGTAGGCAGCATCGGCAAGTACTTGTTGGGCGCGTAGCTCATCTTCGCCGCTATCCTTACGGTAGGCGTCAAAAATTCCACTGAGGAGATCAAGACAGGGGATCGCAGGATTGAGGACCAACTTGCCATGGCCCTTGACCATATGCTCGAGAATCATCCGATAGCGACCTATGGTAATGGAGGATGGTGCTGCTAAGGTTATCAGCCCATTAAAGGAGGCAGGTGGCATAAAGCCAAAGGCTTCGCCCAGAATATTGTTAAGCTCGGCATGTCTGCGTATATGCTTAGGGGTGAGACGAGCTGCAAGGTCAACCCCCCCATCGAAGGCCAAGTACCCTACATAAGCGCCGGCGTTGGCATTGAATAGTTTAAACCAGGCAGCTCCGGCCTTAGCCAGGGCAAGGCTGGCTACCAAACCACCTCGAGAAACACCGATCAGTGCACTCACAGGAAATGCTCGTCCATAGGCCAAACCACCCGCAGCATCGATGGCTGTTTTCAGGCGAGTAGCAGCATCTCCCTGCTGGCGAATAAACTGCTTGGCAAAAGCAGGATCTTGCAAGTGTTGATTACCTTGAAAGTGATTCATCGCTACCTTGGTAAAGGAATCGTAGAGACCGAGAAGCTCGTCCACATCGGTGGACCAGGGAATGGAGACTCCCCGAGCCGGGCTGATCATCTCCTCGGCAACCGCACAACTCAAGGAACGCCGCCCGTCTTTATGGCGTTTGCCAATATCACCGGCACAGATGGGCTCTCCAGGAAAACTGGGGGCAATAACGATGTTGTTTTCTTGCAGTTCCTCAAGATGGGTGCTGAGTCCGGTGTAGGAGAGTCCCATATCGTCACCATGAGAGAAGACTAGCACCGGCAGAGGTTTGCGGGTCTCACCGGTATCGGGAAAAGAAATCAGCGCCGTGCGCAGGCCTTCTTCAGCTTCGCCGGCATGGTTTTTTTGCAAGCGGTAGTCTAGTTCATATACTTTGACCCGATAGTGGGGGGTGATTTTGCTTGCCGGACGGAAGGCAACTATTTCAGCTCCACGGGTGGCATAAACGGTACTTACCAGGCGGGGAATAACTTCGTTGGTCATCTTGTTTAGATAGGTATTGACCTCTTCTGGTTTTTCGCCAAGCCAGCCACTTGGTTGAGCAAGTTGGGCGGTGATTTTGTCGCTGACGAAGGAATCAAAAAGATCTTTATAAGCCTTGTTTTTATGCTTCGTCTCGCCAGGGATTTTTCTGCGTAGCTCGTCTTTCTCGCTGGGTGAAATGTCAAGCTGGTTATTGCCAATTTTGAGTTCTTGGGCGAGCAGGTTCCATTTTTCTTGCAGGCGAGCATGCTCTTGGTGACTTGGTGGGGGGCTGAGCTCGTTAGGAGCAGCTCCGTTATCGGTCGCTTTCTTAGCGGTCGCAGCGTTTTGTTCATTACAGGAGATCAGCGCCATAAGCGCACAGGGAGCAAAAGCAAGCAAAGATAGTTTTTTCATAGGGTGTTACCTTTGTGGTGATAATTAGTTGCTGGCGCGAAATAGCATATTTCGTGCCGCGACGTGTCCTGTCCTGAGGAGCAAAGCGACGAAGGATCTGTCACGTGATATCTGGATGTTATGTGAAAGATCCTTCCTCACTGCGTTCGTCAGGACACGGCGCTGGCGCTTTCGCGCCAGCGCCTAATTAAAAGAGGACGTAAGCTTTAAGGGAAACTTCGTGATAGCCATCCACAATCCGGGTGTTACTACCGGCGATGGGTCGAGCAATTTCGTAGCTTAGTTCGAGGGGAAGCCGATGGGGGAGGCCGCTGACGAGCACCCCAAAGTTTGCAAAGTAGCGACTGGAGCTGGGGAGAGTCTCTTCAGCGCTGCTATGTTCATCGCTAGCATCGCTAGCATCGCTACGGAGGACGGTCTTGCTATCTCGGCGGCTCACCAAGCTGGTGCTCACCGAGAGGGGATTAAGTAGTGAGGTTAGAGCACCGAATCCATAGGCTGCTTTTGCCATACCAATAAGGGTGGGGTGGGGGCGGTGGAGGGTGCCGAGATTAGCAATCTCATCACCACCATCACGGGGGTCAGCGAGATTAAAAGCTTGATTATCAAGCATGCTCACTCGTTTCACTTGTTTGCTGTTGAGAGCTTGCTCAGCTTGCACTTGAGCAGAAAGCCACAAGCCATGTAGGGGAGAATAATCATAGTCGACCCGCAGGCCTGCTTCATAAAAGCCTGAGCCAATGGGCAAGGCCATGCTCGGTTTACGATACTCGCCGGTGGGAACACGCAGCCCCAGTCCTGCTGAAAACTGCTGGGTACTGCTGGTATAGATACTGTAGAGCATGCCGATTTCCGTATCACCCATTCCGGTCTGACCTTTTTCGGCTGGGCGAGCTTGATTGACCACCACCTGCTCTAATTCAGGTTTAATCGGGGTATTGGCTTCGAGGTAGAATTCTTCACCGCTGGGCAAATAAGCCAGCTTGGGCAGGGGCAAGCTCTTGTGCTGATCCAAAAAAGCATGACATTGGCTATCGCTGTGACAGAGGTTCGCTTTTTTTAGCTCGTCGATAATCCGGGCAGAAGCGACGAGGTAGCCTTCACGAAATTTCGTTGAAGAGCGGAATTTTTCCTCGTTAAAAGAGCTTTGATTTTTGATAACCTGCGGCATGACCAGTTGCAAAGTAAGGCGGTCACTAAAACCGTATTCGAGCACATAGGCATTGGCCACAGCCTTATGGGTGATGCCGATATCTTCAGCCGTACCATTTTTATCGTAAACCTTATCACCGTGGTAGAAACGGTTGACGATGCGGGCGCGAGCAACGTTTTTAGGAAGGGTCTTGCCTTCGGGAGTAACTGCTGGTTTGGCAGAGCTGGAAGCTGCTTGGCTTGCGGCTGAGCTCAGTACGGTTTCGCCGGCGTAGCTACTAAAGCTCAGGCCCAACTGGGCGATGAGCAAGACGGTATAGCTGGTGGTAGCAAATCTCTTCGACATAATGGATTGACCCTCTGCATTTTCTGGTTGAGTGCCTGCTGGTTTCATTCTGAGTGTAGAGAAATCCTCCGAAAATTCTCGGAAAATCTCAGCTCGGAAGAAAGGTGCACTCTAGCGATTTCTCTATTTGAGCACTAGTATTTTTTGCATGCTGTTAAGGAAGAGGTTTTTTGCAGTGTTGAGCATACCCTTAGGGAAAGAGATCATCATGTACTGTTAAGGTTACCGGACAATGATCAGAGCCGGTGATGGTGGTGAGGATATCTGCTGCAACTAACTGGGAGACGATGCTGGCAGAGGTGCAAAAATAATCGATACGCCAGCCAATATTTTTTTCTCGGGCCCGGGCGCGATAGGACCACCAGGAGTAAGCCACCGTCTCCGGGGAAAAATAGCGGTAGGTATCAATAAAGCCATGCTGGGTTAGCGCTTGAAAGCCAGAGCGTTCTTCGCTGGTGTAACCAGCAGTGCGTTCGTTTTCTTTCGGGCGGGCAATATCCATAGGCTGATGGGCGACGTTGAGATCACCACAAAAGATAACTGGTTTGCGCTTTTCCAGAGCGAGTAGATGCTGGCGAAAGGCCACATCCCAGCGGGTGACTCGATAGTTGAGACGACGTAATGCTTCTTGGGAGTTAGGCGTATAGACATTGACCAAAAATACCCTAGGGAATTCAAGGGTAATTACTCTACCCTCAGTATCTAACTCGGGATCATTGAGGCCGTAGCTTACCCCTAAGGGGGTAAAGCGAGAGTATATGGCGGTGCCGGAGTAGCCTTTTTTGTGAGCTGCATGCCAATAGCAGGCATACCCGGGGAGGGAGAGGTTTACTTGCTCGGGGAGCGCCTTGACCTCTTGCAGGCAGAGAATAGCGGGTTGGTAGCTCTGGCAAAAATCCAGAAAGCCCTTGCCCAGAATTGCGCGAATTCCATTAACATTCCACGATACCAACTTAACCACGTCAGCGCCTCAAAACAACCTAGATTTTTTTCTCATGCTCAGCTTCTTTGTCCTTATTTTCTTTAGCCTCGGTAAGAATAGCGGTGCTCTCACCTTCATCCTCACCGTTAAGGCCCTTCATGCCTTTTTTAAAATTACGAATGCTGGCGCCAATCGCTCCGCCAAGTTGCGGTAGCTTGCTTGGCCCAAAAAGGAGCAGCGCTACACCAAATATAATCATCCATTCCGAAGACGCAGGTAGCATTGAGCAAGTCCTTTAGTGAAAGGGGATCGCCGTTAGTAATCTGCGTATACTAGCAAAAAGAGCAGCAGAAGCAATATGAGTATCTTAGTGTTCACGGTCGTCAAAACGGCGACTAAATTTCTTCCCGGATAGACGTACGGGAGAGTCTTCGAGTTCATTCAAACGCGGGCGAGAAAGCTTTCCTCGAGGAGGGGGCCCGCGTTCTTCCACTGCGATCCACTGAAAAATCAATTCGAGCCTCTTGTTTGTGGTGAGTACCTGGAGCAATTGAGCCGTAGAGAGGACGGGGTGTTTGCCCTGAGAGCGGGGGAGCTGCAGCGAGTAGATTTTTCCAAGCTTAAGGAGGGGCAGCCACTCTTCGATCTCCCTCGGGCCGTGATTTGCGTTATTTTCGAGGCTG
Source organism: Deltaproteobacteria bacterium (assembly GCA_023250635.1). GTDB lineage: Bacteria > Bdellovibrionota_B > Oligoflexia > Oligoflexales > Bog-1112 > JAHFAI01. Next base: position 22,359 of record JAHFAI010000022.1, read on the forward strand.
GCGGTAAAATAATCCACGGATAGTTCTTTTCCACGTAGCCAAACCACTAGGAGCAGGGGGTTGAGGGTAATATAGCAGCGTACCAGTTCACCATAAGGCCGCAACAGTTGCACAGGGGGAGCTTTCTACAAGAGGGCTTCTAGGTAAAAGACTTGATGGTAAAGTTATGAAAGGCCTCCACAAAGCGCATGGTGCCGGTGGCTGAGCGCATAACCAGCGAATGGGTGGTTGCTCCGCCGCCGCGGAACTTAACCCCCTTAAGTAGGGCTCCATCGGTGACGCCAGTGGCGCAGAACATTACATTGCCGCGGGCGAGTTCGTCGATGGCAAATATTTTTTGGGGATTACTGATCCCCATGCTGACAGCCCGTTGCTGTTGGGCAGGAGAGGTAAACACTAAGCGTCCTTGAAAATCGCCGCCGATACAGCGCAGGGCTGCTGCGGCAATGACCCCCTCGGGAGCACCACCAATGCCCATCAAAACGTCCACGCCGGTGCCGGGCATAGCACAGGCAATAGCGGCCTGCACATCCCCATCGCCGATCATCCAAATGCGCGCACCAGCATCACGTACCTGATTGATTAGAGTTTCGTGACGAGGTCGGTCGAGAATAACCACGGTAAGATCGCGGATATCACAGCCCTTGGCTCGGGCGATGGCGTGAAGGTTCTCAGCCACTGGGGCGTCAAGTCTGATGGCTCCCCGCGCCTCTGGGCCCGTGGCGATTTTTTCCATATAACAGTCGGGGGCGTGCAAAAAATTGCCGTCTTCGGCGATAGCGATTACGGCGAGGGCGTTGGGGCCTCCCTTCGCGGTAATGGTGGTTCCTTCCAGAGGGTCTATGGCTAAATCAAGGGCTGGTCCCTGACCATTGCCCACCTGTTCTCCTATATAAAGCATGGGGGCTTCATCGCGCTCTCCTTCGCCGATCCGCACGGTGCCGCGAAAATTGATTTTATCGAAGGCCTTGCGCATGGCAGTCACCGCTGCCGCATCGGCAGCTTTTTCATCGCCACGCCCCATTAAACGAGCAGAGGCGAGAGCAGCAGCTTCACTAACACGAATAAATTCGAGGGCAAAATTTCGGTCCATAGCGTATCTCGAGTGAATGGTTCGTGGTGGCATTGTTCCATACTAGTATACTAGTTGCTAGTTTGGTGGATGTCCCCAAAATAGCAGTCCGCCCACGAGAAGGATATAAATGCGCACAATAGCCTTGCTGCTGCTGCTGGCAATTATTGCCGCGACCATCGATTTCCGCCATCTGCTGAGCATTTTATCACAGCTGAGCTGGCCGGTGCTTTGGGCGTTGCTAGCCCTGGAGTATCTCTTTTTTTTAGTCGAAGCAATGCGCTTATCCCGCCTCTTTGCGGGCAGTTATTCCCTGGCCTACCTGCTCCGTTCTCGCTTGGTAGCAGGGGTGGTGGGTAGCAGCCTACCGGGGGGGGTGGGTACGGAGATTGTCCGTGCGCTGTTATTGCATAAGCGCCATCCCCTTGGTTTGCTCAAGGTTCTGGCTATCTTGGCCGCGAATCGGGTGTACGGGTTGCTTGGTTTTTTGCTGTTTATTGGGGGAGTGCTCCTGCTTTTTGGGCAAAATTTTGCGGCGAAAGCTGTCTACGTAGGGGTGTTCATCGCCCTCGCTGCGGTGGTGCTGCCCTTTTGTCTGCAGCTTCGCCTTGTGCGTCGCTCCCTTGTCTTTCTGCTGAGAAAAGCTCCTGTGGGACGGGGGTTCTTGCGCATGCTCTATCTAACCCTACGGCGTCACACCGGCCTAAGGTCCTGGCTTATGGTGCTGGGTTCTTCGGCCCTCGGTTCAGGGCTTATGGTTGGGCAGATGATCCTAGTGGGTCGAGCCTTGGGGATTGAGCTTGATTTTTCTACCTGGACGGTGATTGCCTTTCTTAGTGGGGTGGCAGCCTATCTACCTTTAGGAATTGGGGCTATAGGGCCTCAGGATTTTTCCCTGGTGATGATCGCTCGTTGGTTGGGGCAATCCAGTGAGGCGTTTGTTGGTATTTCCCTGCTTCTTCATGGGGTGCGGCTCGTTTCGCTGCTGCCGGCGGTGCTGTGGATGAATGATATTTTCTTCGCGCGACTTCGTGCAAACAACGAGAAATTCCAGCAGTCGGCAAGGGTAGATTCCTCGCCAAAGGGAGTGCAGGCAAGTACTTCAAAACCGTAAGCCCAGGCGAGGGTGCTCAGTTCAGCAGGACTAAAATAACGGACGAGATGAGTCTCGCTAAATGTCGTAACGATTTTTTTCCCTTCGGGGTCTTTAACCGTAAAGATAAACTCGACGCGCAGGGCGTTGCGGTCGGCTTGCTCACTGGTCAGCGAGACTCGTTCCACTAAGTAGCCAGCGACTTGTGCTTGTTTTACCCGCTGGGGCGCGTAGTTTTTTATCATCTGCCGCCCATTCCAGACATCGCAGAAAAAATACCCCCCGGGGCGCAGATTTTCCCGTAAGTTAGCGAAGAACCCGGCTAAGCTTTCGGGGCTTACCAAATAGCCTAGGGCCGTGAAAAAAGCCGCAGCACAGTCGGCCTTGGCATTGCCAGCGAGGCGGAGGGTTTCCATGGGGCCGCAGGAGAAAATTGGCGGGTTGCTCTGAAAACGTCCTAAACGCTCCTTGGCGACGCTTATCATCTCAGCCGAAATATCGTTGGCATAGACGCGAATCCCTGCAGCGAGCAGATGTTCGGCATGTTTACCGGTACCAACCGCCAGATCGATCAGCGAGTTTGGTAAGGCCCCCTCGGCGAAGCGTCCATACAAAGCCAGCAAAATAGCGATTTCAGCTGCATAGTCTTTATCCTGATAAAAGCCATCATAGAGGGGCGCATAGTGAGGGGAGAATACCTGTGTAATTTGTTCCATCTTAAGATCTCGCAGCGATTATTATTTTCTCCAGGGCCCGTCCTCGGTAGGGACCCTGCTTGATCTCGAGCATTTGGGTCTCACTGAGAAAACGCAGAGAATGACCGGTATTCAGGACGATGGCGTCTCCCGTGTTGATTATTACTTCGTCTAGGGCCTGTTGGTTTTCAGGACTATCGTAGAGGGTGATGGCCACCGAGCCGCTATAAATAAAGAAAAATTCTTGTACGGCTAACTCACGAATATTCGTGAATGGGATATGAAAATGACCCTCTATTTCTTCATCGCTGCTCCGATTATGCACCCCCAGTTGCAGACCAAAGGCATCAGGAGTGGCAAACAGCACGGTTTTTCCCTGTTGGCGTAACTCTTCGCCGATGCCCCGACGCATAATCACCGCCAACAGGCGTTCTCCGCAGACAATGCGTTCTAGCTTTGTAGCCATAAGTTAGCCTATTTCTTTATAGAGGTTGGCGGTTTGTTGCGCCGTATGCTGCCACTGATATTCGTGGCTTTTGGCAAGACCGCGTTGGCGGAGGGTTTGCGCGAGGTGCTGGTCGCTTAAGAGTGAGACAATCTGCTCGGCAAGTTCTTGGCTATCATTGGGATCAACCAAGATGCTGGCGTTACCGGCAAAATCGAGGGCGTCGAGGGTGCGCCCGGCAATGGTCGGGGTGCCACAGGCCATGCTTTCAAGGGTGGGAAGGCCAAAGCCGTAGCGACTGGGAAAGCAGCTGAGATCAGCGTAGATATAAGCAGCACGGAGCTCGGCTTCGGGGATAAAACCTGCAAAAATAATGCGCTCGCGCACGGGGGAATCAGCCCAAATTTTTTTAATGGCTCCCTCATCCCAGCCCCCACTGCCAATCACTAAGCGCGAGGTGGGACAGCGTTGTGCTACCTCGGTAAAGCTCTGCAAGAGCGTGTCAACACCTTTGCCAAAGGTGAGGGCGCCTACAAATAAAATATTTTTAAATGCTGCTGCCAGATAGGCGGGGCGCTTAAGCTCTTCCCCGGGGCGCAGAGGATAAAAGGCCTGGTGATCAACGCCATAGGGAATCAAGCGCAGGCGTTCCCCGGGGATGCCGAGTTCTCCGAGCAAGTAGTCTCGGGTCGAAGGAAAGGGGACGATCAGGGCATCACTGCAGCGAGCTGCACGGATAATGGCCCGCGATTTTAAACGTTGCTTTAACGAAGAATCGTAGTTTTTGTTGATCCGCAACCAAATAAGATCGTGAATGGTGGTAAGCAATGGACCTCGTCGGGCAGAGATCGCTGCTTGGGCATTAGCAGCGGCAGTAGCATGCAGCAGACGCGGTGGGCGGTGGAGGCTGAGGCGGGCAATGGCGATGAGTTCTGCCGCTAAAACAGCGGGAATTTTTCGTAGATGCCCCGAAGAGAAAATCTCCGGTTCGATACCACAGGCGGGAAGGCGTTGCCGCAATTCCCCCGCATAGCGATCGTGACCAAGGCCCAGGTCTTTACGAGCTGTATAAGGATGGACGATCAGGGTAACTCGCATGCTCAATCTCCCGCGGCAAGAATAAGCGAGCGAAGCTCATGGGAATTTAAGGCTGCATAGGGGAGCTCGTGCTTCTTGCTTTCGAGCTGGCATTTTACCCGATAAAAATCAGCATAGACCATTTCTCGACAGAGCTCTTCTACGGAGGTTTCGGCTTGCCAAGCGAGTTTGTGGCGAGCTTTGCTCGGATCGCCGAGGAGGATATCCACTTCGGTAGGGCGAAAGTATGCTGGATCTACCCGCACGACTACTCGCTTGGTCTTGCGGCACAGGCCCTGTTCCTCGCTGCCGCTGCCGTGAAACTCAAGGTCGATGCCGAGCAGAGAAAAAGCAAGCAAAACGAAATTTCGTACTGAAAATAATTTGCCGGTGGCCAGGACAAAATCCTCGGGGGTATCGTGTTGCATAATGCGCCAGATCCCCTCAGCATATTCGCGGGCATGTCCCCAATCCCGTTGGGCATCGAGGTTGCCGAGATACAGGCACTGGTCGATGCCGAGGCAGATGCGTGCAGCTCCGCGGGTAATTTTGCGGGTAACAAAAGTTTCGCCGCGAATTGGACTCTCGTGATTGAAGAGTATGCCATTGGCTGCGTAGATACCGTAGGCTTCGCGATAGTTGCGGACTATCCAGTAAGCGTAGAGCTTTGCCACCCCGTAGGGACTGCGGGGGTAAAAAGGAGTGTTTTCGCTCTGGGGAATTTCTGCCACTCGTCCGTACATCTCGCTGGTCGATGCTTGATAGAATTTGGTGCTGTGCTGCAGGCCGAGAATGCGGATAGCCTCCAGTAAGCGTAAGGTGCCAAGGGCATCGGAGTTAGCGGTATATTCTGGTGATTCAAAGCTCACCAGCACGTGGCTTTGGGCACCGAGGTTATAGATCTCGTCGGGTTTTACCTCCTGAATTACCCGGATCAAGTTGGTGCTATCGGTAAGATCTCCGTAGTGGAGGAAAAAATTAACATGGGGTTGATGGGGATCCTCGTAGAGATGCTCGATTCTGCCGGTGTTAAAGGAACTGGAGCGACGCTTGAGGCCGTGAACGATATAGCCCTTATCGAGAAGAATTTTAGCGAGGTAAGCGCCGTCCTGACCAGTAATGCCGGTGATCAAAGCTATTTTTTGGGGCTGAGTTTCACCAGGGGCTTCGTTCATAGGGCTTTCCCCGCAGTGGCGCTGAGTGCAGCTAGGTTGTGGCGTAGGCAATCAATGATATACGAAATTTCCTCAGGACTAAGATTGGGCGATGAGGGCAGGTAAAAACTTGCATAGGCCATGCTCTCCGCTACCGGACAGGGGTGCTGGGCGCAAACGTTGCGTCCAGGCAAATGCTCCTGCAGGGTGTAGGGGATAAAACCTTCGCGCGTTTCGATGCCCTGTTGGCGCAGCATCTGCAGCAGTGCAGGGCGCTGACTTGCTAAGCGGTTTTTAAGAACCAGGTGGTACATCCAGTAGACATTGCGCACCCCAGGTTTTTCCACCGGCAGCTCAAGATCGGCAAGCTCAGTAAGTCCCTGATGATAGCGCGCAGCTAGAGCTCGCTTTTTGTCGATAATTTCTTCGATACGGGTCAATTGCGCACAGCCGATTGCCGCTTGAATATTAGGCATACGGTAATTAAAACCCACCGCCTCATGCATAAATTTATTAGTGCCTCCAAAGGCTAAGCTTTTGAGAGAGGCAGCGCGTTGGGCAAAGTCTTGGTTGTTGGTAAGCAGCATTCCCCCTTCGCCGGTGGCAATGATTTTATTGGCGTAAAAACTAAAACAGCCGATATCACCGATACTGCCAACTTTCTTGCCGTGGTACTCGGCCCCGTGGGCCTGGGCAGCGTCTTCGATAACGTACAAACCATGACGACCAGCAATGGCCATTACCGCATCCATGGCAACGGGGTGACCAAACAAATGCACCACGATAATCGCCTTGGTTTTTGCGGTAATTTTTGCGGTGAGTAAGTGTGGATCAAGGGCGAGGGTGTCGGCTTCGATGTCCACAGGAATAGGAATAGCCCCCTGATAGAGCACTGCAAAAAAGGTTGCCATATTGGTGAGGCTTGCCACCAAGACCTCATCTCCGCTCTTGATACCGAGGGTGGCGAGGGCAAGATGTAAGGCGCTGGTGCCATTATTTACCGCAACTCCATAGTTAGCCCCACAATATGCGGCAAACTCCCGCTCGAAGCTGCCAATAAAGGTACCAAAAAAACCGGAGAGGGCTTTTTCGGCGAGAGCCCGACTGAGGTTTTCTGCTTCGGCGCTGCCAAGCAGTGGCTCGCTCACCGGAATTACTCGGGAGAGGGGAGAAATGGCCATGCTCAGGGTACCACCGTAAGAGTAGGGGTGCGATTAAAGATAAGCTCGGGGGCTTCCAGTTCATAAATTGGTTTTTGTTGCGATTCATAGTAGGTGCGCATAAGAATTTCGGCGACCAATCCTAATGTTAATAAGATAAAACCTGAGAGAAATAACATTACGGCCATAAGCGGCAGTGGAGTGCGACTCAATGAGATTTCGGCAAGCACTCGTAGACCCAGGGCCCAGAGGGCAAAGCCAAAGGAGAGACAAATACTGAGTAAGCCCATGGCACCGAATGGGTAGATAGGTTTTTGCGCGTATTTTGCCAGGAATTTTACCACCAGGAGATCGAGGAGCACCTTGACCACCCGTTCGAGCCCATATTTGCTGTGACCAAATTGACGCTTGTGGTGACGGACCGGAATTTCGGTTACCCGAGCTCCCTGCCAACTAGCATAGATAGGAATAAAGCGGTGCATTTCTCCGTAGAGCTTGACCCCTTTAATAATATGCCGTCTATAGGCTTTTAGAGAGCAGCCATAGTCGTGCAGGTGAACGCCGGAGATGGTAGAAATCAAGCGGTTGGCAAGCCTGCTCGGTAGATTTCTGCTCAACTTTGAATCTTTGCGATCTTTACGCCATCCCGAACAGACGTCGAAGCCTTTGTTGAGTTGCTCGATTAATAAAACGATATCTCGCGGATCGTTCTGCAGATCGCCGTCGAGAGGCACAATAACCTCCCCTTGGGCATGATCGAAGCCTGCCATCATCGCCGCAGTTTGGCCGAAATTTTTCTTAAAATTAATGACGAGAATTCGTTGATCAGTTGCCGCGAGTGTCTTGAGAATCGTCTTTGATTGATCGCGCGAGCCGTCATTCACATAAATAACTTCATAGCGATAGGTGGTGGTAGCGAGCGCTTCGTTGATCCGCTGATGAAGCAGGAGCAAATTGCGTTCTTCGTTATAGATCGGCACAACGATCGATAGATCCAAGCTGAACTCCCTCGGGGCGAAGAGGCCCGGTGAATTGTTCACACGCCATAGTAGTGACGATACCAACGAACAAAAGCCTCCACCCCTTTGGCGAGGGGGGTTGAGGGACTAAAACCGAGCTCTTGGGCTAAGGGGCTCGCATCGGCCCAGGTGGCGGCAACATCACCCGCCTGCATGGGCAGCAGCTCCAGTTGGGCTTTTTTGCCGAGGCACTGTTCGAGACAGCTGATAAAATCTCTGAGCCCTACGGGTTGGGAGGCTCCAACATTGAAGAGACGATAGGGAGCAGAGGACGAACTCAGCTCGGGGTGACGAGGATCCCAGCGGGGGTCTCCCTCGGGGGCTTTGTTGAGGAGGGCGGCGATTGCTGCGGTAATATCGTCAATAAAGGTAAAATCCCGTTTAAGCTTGCCCTCATTAAAAACCGGGATGGGCTGATTAGCGAGAATGGCCTGAGTAAATTTAAAAAGAGCCATATCGGGGCGCCCCCAAGGGCCATAGACGGTAAAAAAGCGGAGCCCGGTGGTGGGGAGAGCGAAGAGATGGCTGTAGGCATGGGCCATGAGTTCGTTGGCTTTTTTGGTGGCAGCATACAGAGAAAGCGGATGGTCGCTTGAATGAGAAGTTGAAAAGGGCAGAGTTTCGTTAAGCCCATAGACTGAACTGGTGGAGGCATAGATTAAATGCTGCACTTTTGTATGGCGAGCACCTTCGAGTATAGGGAGAAAACCGCTCAGGTTCGACTCACTATAACTGTCCGGTTGTTCGAGGGAGTAACGCACGCCTGCTTGTGCAGCGAGATGAATAACGTGGGTGAAGCTCTCCTGGGCAAAAAGCTCGCTTAGAGCAGCTTTGTTGCTTAGGGACAGTTGGATAAAACGCTGCTCGGGAAAACGCCTGCTGCTGATCAGTTCGCCAGCCCTTATCTGCTCCCTGGCGAAGCCGAGCTGGGCGAGGCGGGCGTATTTTAAGGAGACATCGTAATAGTCGTTGATACTGTCAAGATTGACCACCGGCAGTGAAAAACCGAGGCGTTCAGCAAGGTGGAAGCCTATGAAGCCAGCACTGCCGGTAAGGAGTACCTTCATGGTAGGATGCCCGTAAGTGGTGACGGAGTGATTAAAGATAAGGTAGTTTTTTTTGCGCTTTGGTGCGAGGAGAATTTTGTCCCCTCCCCTTAATCTTTCTTCCCGAGAGAACACCGCCAATAAAAAAAGCTTACCGAGCGCCTTGACATTGGCTATATCCTGATTGCATGGCAGGATAATCCCCACCAGCAAGCAGACCTTTTCTAGCCACCCTTGAAATCTGGAGAATTTTCTAATGCGTTTTGGCAGTGTTTGCCTCGAGGCAATCGGCTATTGCATACCCGAGGAGATTGTAACTTCTGCCCAATTAGAGCAGGAATTAGCTGAGGCTTTTGCAAGTCTTGGTTTTAGTCCTGGGCGCTTGGAGCAGCTTACCGGGGTGCGCGAGCGCCGTCTATGGCCAGTGGGAACCCGACCCTCAAGCCTCGCCGCCAAGGCTGGGCAGGAGGTATTAGCAAAGTCGGGAGTGGACCCAGGAAAAATTGATCTGTTGATTCATACCGGTGTTTGTCGCGATGCTTTGGAGCCAGCCACCGCAGCAGTGGTGCATCAACTCCTTGGACTCGATCCGCACTGCCAAGCTTTTGATCTCTCCAATGCTTGTCTGGGTTTTTTACATGGGATTACCACGGCGGCAAGTCTCATTGAACTGGGGCAGATCGAGTATGCCTTGATAGTTTCAGGAGAAAACGCCGGGCCTATTTACACCGATACCATCGCTCATTTACGCCAAAATCCCCGTGGTGAAGAAGTGCGCAATAATCTTGCCAGCCTGACCCTAGGTTCAGCCGGTATTGCCCTCTTGCTCTGTCATACACGCTTAGCCACCACCGGGCATCGTTTGCTCGGGGGCATGTTTCAAATCGATAGTTTGGGAGCTAATTTATGCACCGGCTATGGAGATATTTTCCATCAACGAATGACCACTGATACCGCAGAGATGATGCGTCAAGGGCTGGAGCTCTCCCAGATTACCTGGGAACTCTTTAAACGGGAACTCGCCTGGGAGCAAAACACGCCCGACTTTGTGCTTAATCACCAGGTCAGTCGCGTGCACCAGGAAAAAGCCTTTAAGGCACTGGGCTTACCCGAAGAAAAAACCTATAGTAACCTCTATCGTTTCGGAAATACCGGATCAGCGGCGGTGGCTTTGGAACTCGCCCTCGGCTGGGAGCAAGGCTTATTTAAGCCTGAGGATCGTATCGCCCTTCTCGGCATAGGTTCGGGACTGGGTTGTTTGATGTTGGGGATTGAGTGGTAACAAACGCCGAGCATGATTTGGCTGAGTGGCGTCGCGAGGAGCAGGACTATCCTCGGGAGTCTCGCTGGTTGGCGCTTCCCTCGTTAGCAGGCGAAGGTGCCCGTCTCCATTATGTGGACGAAGGACCGCGCGATGGTGAGGTGGTGCTTTGTTTACATGGCAATCCCAGCTGGTCGTTTTATTACCGAGGTTTAATTGCGGCATTGACTCCCCGGTATCGGGTGATTGCCTTTGATCATCTCGGCTGTGGGTTCTCCTCTCGTCCACGAAATTTCGGTTATCGCTTGGCCGATCATCTGCGTATCGTCGATGAATTTACCCGTGAATTGGCCCTCTCCTCGCTGCATCTGCTGGTGCATGACTGGGGTGGTCCCATTGGCTTGGGCTGGGCAGTGCGTCACCCCGAGCGGATTCGCTCTCTGGTGATTTCAAATTCTGCGGTATTTATGGAAGATCAGGTAGCGAGGCGTATTCGCTTATTAACACTGCCCCTGCTGGGGGAGTTTTTGATTCGCCGCTGCAATGTTTTTGCCCGGGCTGCGCTCACCATGGCTTCTGCCAAAGGTTTGAGCATACAGCAGCAAAAAGGCCTGCTGCTCCCTTATCAGACCTATGAGCAGCGCCTGGGGATAGCTCGTTTTGTTCAAGATATTCCTTTAAGCCCTGATCATCCTACGGCGCCTCTGCTCAAGGAAATCGCGGCCTGTCTCCCCCGCCTTCGTTGTCCGATATTGCTTGCCTGGGGTATGCGGGATTTTTGTTTTCACCCGGGTTTTCTTGCTCGCTGGACTAAGATTTTCCCCCGGGCTGAGGTGCAACCCTTTGCTGAGGCAGGGCACTACCTCCTTGAAGATGAGCCCCAGAGAGCTCCCGCGGCAATTGCTAATTTTCTGGCGCGGGTGGCCGGCAAAGGATGAATTTTATCGCCGAAATTTCGGCCCACAGTCGCCGCTCTCCCCAGCGCACCGCCTTGGTTTTCCCCCAGAGAGTACGGGGGGGCAAGAAGCTCGAGCTTCGCTATGAATCATTGAACTTTGCTGATCTCGATCGCCTTTCGGATCTCTGTGCCTGGCGTTTGCAAGCACGGGGGGTGGAGCCCGGCAGCCAGGTGCTGCTGCTGGTCCGGCCTCAGCAGCAGTTTTTTGTGCTTATTGTGGCTCTGTTTAAACTCGGGGCGGTGCCGATTTTTATTGACCCGGGGATGGGCCTTAGGAATCTTAGCAGCTCCCTTGCCATCCTTCAACCTCGAGTGTTGATCGCCGAAGCTTCAGCTCTGCTGTTGTTGCGCTGCTGTTTTCCTCGCCTCTTTGCGGCTGTCCAGCTGACCCTCACTACAGCACGGCGTGGGTGGGGATTTGCCGAGCCTCTTGCCGGCTTAGGTGGAGCAGAGAATGATTCTGATGCTCTTGGCAGCTTTCCTCCTTTTCAGGCTGCTGCCGAGACCCTTGCCGCTATTCTTTTTACCTCGGGCGGAACGGGTAGTCCCAAAGGGGTGATGTATAGTCAGCAGATGTTTGCAGAACAGGCGAAGCAGCTTAAAGAACTCTTTAAGCTCGGGCCCCAGGATCGCAACCTTGCGGGCTTTCCCCCCTTCGCCTTACTCACCATAACCATGGGGGTTACCAGCGTCATTGCCCCGCTGAACCCGAGTCGCCCTGCTCAGGCGGATCCGCGTTTGTTGCTTAGGGTTATTCGTGAGCAGGCGATCACCGGGGTGAATGGTTCGCCGGCTATTTGGGATAAGCTCCTCACCTATTGTCGCACCCATAAGCTCAAGCTTCCTACCCAGCTGAAGGCGGTTATTATGTTTGGTGCGCCGGTGGCAGGTTATCTCCATGAGGGTTTTGCGGAGCTTCTAGCAGCTGATGCGACGACCTATACGCCTTATGGGGCCACCGAGTGTTTGCCGGTTTCTCTGCTGGCTGGCAGCGAAATCCTACGCCGAGGTCTTATAGCCCAGACTCGTGCGGGCAAAGGGGTTTGTATCGGGCGCCCCGTACCAGGGCTTGCCTGGCAGATTATTTCTCCCGAGGGCTTGCCCTGTGCCGTGGGAGAAGTAGGTGAGTTGGTGGTTCGTGCCCCTCAGCTCACCCCAGGATATTATGGAAACGAAGCAGCAAGTCAGGCTAGTCGCTGGTATGAAACTCCGGAGCGCTGGTGGCATCGTATGGGAGATCTCACGTATGCAGATGGGGAGGGACGCCTGTGGTTCTGTGGGCGTCGTGTTCACCGCGTGCAGTGCCAGGGGCTGGTTTTTGATCCCATTCCCTGTGAAGGGGTGTTTAATCAGCATCCCGAGGTGCGGCGCAGCGCCTTGATCGCTGTTGGCGGGGGTGCTGCCCTGGTGCTGGAGCGCTGGGATCGACGGACCTATCTCTTACCCCAAAGCCGGGCTCGTTTTAAAGCAGAGCTGATGCAGCTTGCCCGGGAAATTTCGCCGGCAAATGCAATTGAAGTTTTTTTTCTTCATGGAAATCTCCCTGTGGATACGCGTCATAATATTAAAATAGATCGTCTCGCTCTTCAGCGGCATTTCGGGGACACTCACCGAAACCTTTTCTAAATATGGTTAATTGAATTATCGCCGAGTAAAAAAAGGGGGACCCAATATCAAGTAGTCAACGGTGTTTAATCAAGTAAGAGAACCAAAGAGGTGAGCGAAGGACGAAAAACGAGCTCTCCCAAAAAACACAGGTCAGCGGCTGAATTGCACGACGAGTTCTTCTCTCGCCATTTCTCAAGACTCCCTGCCCTTCCACGGTAAGCCGAACTCCAATGCCCCCTTTAAGTGATTATGAGCCTGGCAATACACTTGTAAGTTAGCGCTTTCGTGGGAACCATTTTTGGCAAACGAGGTAATT
>JAHFAI010000138.1 GCA_023250635.1 Deltaproteobacteria bacterium
GTGATGGAATTGCCCTAGAAGGGGTGCGGATCGTTGCCGATAATCTTCCCCGCGTACTAGCGAATCCCGAAGACGTAGAAGCTCGAGGGATGATGATGCTTGCCTCAATGATGGGAGGCACAGCCTTTCAAAAAGGATTGGGAGTTACTCACTCCTGCGCCCATGCCTTATCCACTTGTTTCGATGTGCATCATGGTCTTGCCAATTGGCTGATGCTGTTGCCAAGTATGGCTTTTAATCTTGAGGTGGTTCCAGAACGCTTTGCGCGCCTAGGACGAGCCATCGGCCTAGAAGGCAGCAACCAGCAGCTGATCAACGGCTTTTTTTCCTGGTTAAAAAGCCTTCGTAAGATTTGTCCCTTACCCTATAATCTTGAGCAAATGAATATTGTACCCAATGAACGCTTGCTTGCAGTTGCTCTCCAGGACGCCTGTCATGCTAATAATCCTCGTCCTTGCCGGGAAGAGGACTTTCGGCGTTTGTTTGCGCAAGCAGTGCGTAACGATTTTCTCTAGATTAGCTCTTTGCTCAGGAAGAAATTATGCCATCTCCCCTGCGAATCGGTTTTTCTGCCTGTTTTTTGCCACAAAAAGACGCCAGGCGTAAGGTTTTTAACGGTCGCCCCCTGCTCTACGCCGAGCAGTCGATGCCCCGCTATCTACAAAGCCAGGGCGCACTTACCTACATACTACCCCCTCTCTACGCGGGAGAGGAGTCCCGCTATGAGCGCTTTGCCCGCGATCTCGATGGCCTGGTGCTGGTGGGAGGGGTGGATGTAAGCCCGATCCACTACGGAGAGAAAGCCAAACGTAAGAGCTGGGCAGGGGACTACCAACGGGATCTCTACGATATGGCTCTTCTTGCTGCGTTTCGTCGCCTCGAAAAACCGGTTTTTGGTATCTGTCGTGGTTTTCAGCTGATTAATGTAGCCCTCGGCGGTTCCCTTTACCAAGATATTACCACGATGCTACCAGGCTCACTTATCCATCGCGATGCCGACGAGTACGAGCATAATAATCACCGTATTGTCGTCAAACCGCAGGGGTTCCTCGCGGGGATCTACGGGGCAAAGGGAGAGGGTAGAGTTAACAGTATTCATCATCAAGGGATCAAAAAATTAGCCCCAGGTGCCCGAGTGGAAGCAGTATCCCCGGTGGATGGAATCATCGAAGCAATTTCTTTTCCCGACACTCCCGAGGAACAATTTCCCTCTTGTTTTGCGGTGCAGTGGCACCCTGAATTTCAGGAGGAAGGAGCAGAGGTCGATTATTTTAATCCCCAAGCTCTGCTGAGCTATTTTATGGAGGTGATGGCCCGCAAACGGGCTTGTGCAATCGAAAAACCCATAGCCCAATCGAGGTTAATACCCCATGCTTAAGATAATCAATCCTGCTACTGAGCAGGAAATAGCCCAGGTTCGCCAATCTAGCCGTGATGAAGTGGCAGCTGCTTACCAAGAAGCCCGACAAGCCGCCCCCCTCTGGGCTGCTACTCCCTACCAGGAACGAGCGCGTCTGGTGGGCAATTTTCGCCGTATTCTTGCCGAAACCCACAACAAAGCTGCTCTTACCCTCAGCAGCGAAATGGGCAAGCCTCTCGTGCAAGCTGAACGAGAGATTCAAGGAGCACTGGAACGCATCGACTGGTTTCTGGGGGAGACTCCGCGTCTTCTTCATGGAGAGACGGTGCGAGTCATCCCGCCGATGCTCGAGGAAATTCACTACGAACCTCTGGGAGTGGTCGGTAGTATTTCCGCGTGGAACTACCCCTATTTGATTGGCGTCAACGTCATGATCCCCGCTTTGCTGACTGGCAACGTTATGCTGTATAAAGCCAGCGAATTCGTCTGTCTGACTGGCGGTTTGATCGGAGAACTATGGCAAGAAAGTGGTTTGCCACGAGGAGTTTTTACCGCCCTTAATGGGGCTGCTCACGTTGGTGCGGCTTTGGTCGAGCAAGAGCTCGATGGGTTTTTCTTCACCGGCTCTTACCAGAGCGGACGAAAAATCGCCGAATCTTTGGCGGCGCGATTTATTCCCAGTGGCTTCGAGCTCGGCGGCAAAGATGCCGCGTATGTGCGCGCTGATGCTGCGCTAGCTCAAGCTGCTGCTTCTTTGGCTGATGGCGCTTTTTACAATGCAGGACAAAGTTGCTGTGCTGTAGAACGAATTTACGTAGCGGCAGAGGTCTACGAAGGGTTTATCACCCATTTTGTCAGTGAGACCAAAAAACTCACCCTCGGTGATCCTCTTGATCCTGGCACTTACTTTGGTCCTCTGAGCCGCGAATCCCAGCGGGCCGTCCTCGATGCTCAGGTTGCTGATGCCCTGAGTAAAGGAGCCCGTCAGGTGCTGAGCGGGGGACGTACTACGGGTCGGGGCTATTTTTATCAACCAGTGGTGCTCGCTGATACTACTGCAACTATGAGTATTATGCGGGAAGAATCCTTTGGCCCGGTTATTGGCATCCAGAAAGTATCGGGGGACGAAGAAGCAATTTGCTTGATGAACGATACCGCCTATGGGCTGACTAGTGCTATTTACGGAGGCAATGAAGAGTCGGCGCGAAAAATCGGTAAACGCCTTAACACCGGCACTATTTACTGGAACTGTTGTGATCGAGTCTCGCCTTATCTACCCTGGTCAGGAAGAAAGCACTCGGGAGTGGGTAGCACCTTATCAGCTCTAGGAATCAAGGCATTTATGCGACCACAAGCCTGGCACCTCAAAACTGCACCAAGAGCTGAGTAGTTAGGCGCTGGCGCGAAAGCGCCAGCGCCGTGTCCTGACGAACGCAGTGAGGAAGGATCTTTCACATAACATCCGGATATCACGTGACAGATCCTTCGTCGCTTTGCTCCTC
>JAHFAI010000139.1 GCA_023250635.1 Deltaproteobacteria bacterium
TTGGTTGAGCAAATACAAGCCAAGTATGCTTAAGGAGCTCCCCTCCCAATGGATCATCGAGCTTACCGCCACAAGCAAGGAGGCCCCCTATGCCCGCATGCGTTTATGGGTGGACCGCAAAACCACCCAACCCGTGCAACAACAATTTTTTGACTCCCAGGGAACCCTGCTCAAAACCTGTCTTTACGGCTCAATAAAATCCTACGGGACCCTCAGTCGTCCCAGCCACCTGCTGATGGAAAATCTTATTACCAAGCAGCATTCAGAGCTGGAGATCCTTGCTCTCGAATTGGTCCCCTCCCTTCCTGATCGCCGCTTTGCCATCGACTCTCTAGGGAAGTAAGTATGAGCACCGCCCTCGCCTTAGCCTTCTGCTGCATCTTTTTATTGTTGGCGCTGCAGGCTGCAGGAGGAACGCCTCTCCAAAATAGCGACGATCTCGGGGAGGCCCAGGCTCTACCTGAGACCCCGAGGCAGGCTTCTCCAGCGCTCGCGCCCGAGGACGCTCCGCTGCCACCTTCGTCTTCCTTGAGCGTGCGTGCTTCTGTCCACCTCAAAGCCCAGCTTAGCCCTGCAAAGAGCAGCGATGATACCCATGGCAACGGAGGAGAGCTGAGCATCCAGGGATATCCCCGCAAAAATATCCAGGGATTTTTCGATGGTCACGGGATATACAATGACCGCAGCCTCTGGGGAGTACTCGACCAAGGCGGGATTCGTCTCTACCCCGATGAGCACCTGGTTATCGCCCTGGGTAAGGAACGCAATCGCCGTGCTCCGGGATTACTTATTTCCCCAAGTGATTTTATTAATCCTCCAGAAAATCTCCCTGGTACGCGCCCACAGCGAGCCGGGGTCTGGCTGATCCGAGCGTCCTACCAATCCCAAAGCCAGGCCGTAGATTTTTTTATTTTGCCCGTTGATCACACGAATACCTATGGTTTTCCCACCCACGATCCTCAATTATGGGGGAGCGCGCTTCGCTATTCCCACTTCTTTGCCAAGGCTGACTTTAGCCTCAGTGTGGGCCAGCTTGCTAAAACCAAGGTCTATGGGGCTAGCCTACAGGGCTTCGTGGCAAAGGTATGGAAGCTCTATGGGGAGAGCGGCGGGAGTGAAAGCAGCAGCAGCCAAAGCCATCTCCTCGGTCTCGGCTTTGAGGGCAGCGATACCTTTAGTCTGCGCGCTGAGCTGTACCGTAATAACCGCGGCCTTGGTCTTATTCCCGGCAAAACCCTGGGGCTACTGAGCGGGAGTTTCGCTGAGAGCACGAAACTATACACCCTGAGTCTCACCCTCGCCCAAAACCTAGAAACTTACCAGCATCTCAGCTTTAGCCGGATTGAATGGCTTGCCAGCAGCCACCAAGTAGTGGGGGGGAATTACCTGTATCAAACAAAAAATCCGCAGTTGAGTATGGACTGGTCCTATACTTTTTAGCGAGGCGATAATGATACGCTTAAGCCAGGTGTCGAAGACCTACCTCAGTGGCAAGAATTCTCTCTGGGCGTTACGGGCGATTGATTTAGAAGTAAAAAGCGGAGATTTTTTGGTGATCCGTGGTCCTTCAGGCTCGGGAAAATCCACCTTGCTGAATATGCTCGGGCTTCTTGATGAACCAAGTTCGGGCACGGTCACTCTCAAGGGCACAAGGGTGACTTATGAGGATTTCGATCGCCTAGCCGAGCTTCGTTCACGGTGTATTTCGTTTATTTTTCAAGCCTTTCATCTTAACCCGGTGCTCAGTCTTGAAGAAAACGTTATGGTTCCCCTGATGATTCGTCGCGATATCAGCAGCAATGAAAAACAGCGGCGAGTAGAGGAGTGGATCGAGAAAACGGGATTAACCAGTCATCGTCATCACCGTCCCGACGAACTTTCGGGAGGACAACGCCAGCGGGTGGCGATTGCCCGCGCTATGGTGGGTGAGCCCCAGTTGATTATCGCTGACGAACCCACTGCCAATCTTGATTCTCATACCTCGCGCACTATTTTAGCGCTGATGCAGGAACTGAACCGCGAAAAACAGACGGCGTTTGCTTTTGCTACCCATGATCCCGTCCTCGATGAATTCGCGAAGAGAAGTCTGTTGATTCAGGATGGAGCATTTAAGCAGGGCCTATGATCACAAAACTTGTGAAAAGTATCTGAAAGAAATCTTCTTCCCCGCAGCAGCTTCTCTCTCCTCGGCCACAGCCAGCGAATGGCAAGGAACGAGAAAATTGGCGAGAGCAAGAACTCGTGCAATTCAGCCGCTGACCTGTGTTTTTTGGGAGAGCTCGTTTTTCGTCCTTCGCTCACCTTTTAGCAAGGGCAGGGGGCTCAGGTGGGGTCAAATTTTATCCGCTTCGAGCGGATGGAATTTGATGCCACCGTAAGCCTCCTGCCATGCTGGGGGTGGCGAGGAGCGAAATCCGTTTTGAGGTAGCGAGGATGAACGAGCACTTAAACAGTTTTTAGGTTTTTCTGGTTACAGTTAAGCAAAATAACCCCCTATCCAGAGGAGAGTCTAATGCTTAAAATCATGGTATTTTCAAGCTGCTTAGCACTGGGAGCCAGTGCTTACGCCGACCAACCAGCTCAGCAAACCGCAACCCCCACTCAGCATACGAGCGAACTCCACACTTCGGAGTACTGGTATCATCATCCTCAGCAGGGAGATTTTTGGTCAGAATATGAGATTTTGGATCCCGATGGTTGGCGACATCTCGCCGATCCGAGGGACTACTGGTATCATCAAAAAATGCCTCGTCAGCAGAATTTGTGGGTCCAATCCGGTGTAGGCAGTGCGCCTAACGTATGATAGAGCGCTATTTTATGCACTTTAGGACTCCGATAACCGTAAGCTTTTCTCGAGGT
>JAHFAI010000095.1 GCA_023250635.1 Deltaproteobacteria bacterium
GTTTTCTTCGAGCAACTGGATCAGCACTGGATTGGAGAAAATTCCTGCTAAAAAAAATCGATGCTTCCCGTCAAGGCCCGCTAGCAAAAGCAGCTTAGAAAAACTCGGCACTCTCCAGTTTTTAGATCTTGCAGCTTTATTGTTTTTTTCTAAAGGCAAGGCCTGGTTGCTGAGTGGAGGGTTGATCGGCTTAACAGCAGCGATAAAATTCTATCCTCTGATGTATTCTCTCTATTTTTTGTTTATGAAAAAATTTAAGATATTCATCGTTGTCTTGCTGGTTTTCGCGTTTGCGTATATTGCCATACCAGTTTTTAGTTTGGGCTTCTCAGCATGGCTTGGCTTCGAAAAAGCAGTTGCTCATAGTTTGCTAGATCCGAGCACTCTCAAAAATGCCTACATGGTAGATGTCAATTCTCAGAATTTTACTCACGTTTTGCTGCGTTGGCTTAATCTTTCAGCAGAAAATTCGCTGGGTGTTTTTTTAAAAAATTGGGGTGGAATTTATTCTGTTTTAGACAAAATAAGTGGAGCAATTGTTCTGCTTGTCCTTGGCTTGTGCTGGAAATTGCTTGAGACAAGTAATGCAATAAAAAACTCAATGGCGATGATAGCGATTTTTGCGCTTACTCCTTTCATCATCAAAACATCTTGGCCGCATTATTTTTGCTATTTGCCAATATTACAACTGCAATTGTTGGTGATCCTTAAGCCACTGCTGCGCACTCGTGGACCGTTGGCTAAGACCATGATTGTTTTGCCAATTATCTCCATGCTGCTTTCAAGCTTGCCATTTTTTCGGTTATTTTCCAGTTGGGAATCTTATAGCAGCTCGGGGATGCTCTTTATTGCCAATGCACTCTTGTTAGTTCCTTTGCCTTTTTTCGTAATGTTACCTAAGGTAGAAAGCAGTTTATGAGTAGCATTTTAGAGGGAGAGAGGCATGGGACAAATTATCACAATCGGTGGGGGTGGCTTTGCTCAAGCCGATAGCCAATTATTATTTGAACGCTACCTGCTCCGCTGTCTTGGTAGTAAGCAAGCCGTGCGGGTGTGTTTTTTGCCCCAGGCGAGCAACGAAAATCGCGAGTATGTAAGCAAATTTTACGAGACCTTTACGGAACTTGGGGCGCGACCGAGTTGGCTCTCGCTTTTTGCTAAGGTGAAAGTAGGCTGGGAAAAGCAGCTGCTTGCCAGTGAGCTGATCTATGTGGGTGGGGGTAATACCAAAAGCATGCTGGCTCTTTGGCGAGCCTGGGGCGTTGATCAGGTGCTTAAAGAAGCGCTGGCCAAGGGGACGATTTTAGCTGGGGTGAGTGCGGGAGCTATTTGTTGGTTTGAGCAGGGGCTCACCGATTCGGTCTGGCCCTTAGGCGTCCTTCCGGGTTTGGGGTGGCTTGCCGGCAGCGCCTGCCCTCATTACGATGGGGAGGTGGAGCGCCGTCCTGCTTTTGTTGCGATGCTTGCCCAGGGAGAGATAATGCCAGGCATTGCCATTGAAGATCAGGTGGCAGTGCATTATGTGGATGGGGTGATCAAGAAGGTGCTGTGTGCCGTGCCCGGTAAAAAAGCTTACCGAGTTGATCATCTCGGTCATCATGAACTTATGGCTGAACTGTTAGGGTAAAGCCCTCTGGCTAAGGTAGCTCCATCAGCTCTCCGATCAGGATTCTATAACCCTGATGGATCATCATCATGCCTAGTCAGAACCCTCTTTTTGTGGCGTTTAGAAAAAGACCAGGATTTATACTATTGATTACTTTGCTTAGCAGCTGTCAGCAAAGCCAACAAACCCTGGAGGAAAAACTCCAAGAGGTGAGGGCAGGTATCAGTGCAGGGCTTAATAAAGTGAGGGTGCTGGCGAAACAAGCCCGAGAAGCAGTCAAACCCCTAACCGACCCCATTCAGCAGGCGGGGCAAGCCGTAAGCGATAAAGTCGTGGCTGCCAGTGGCTTGAACACGGATACGAGCTCGGCAAGTACCCTGCTTGAAGTTCGTTTAAAGCCAGAGGATATCCCCCAGGGCAGCTCCCTGGCAGTGCTTGCTGGTCCCTACACCCGCTCGGCAAACGTGCAGTTGCAGCTGCAGGCCACAGGAGCGAGCACCGTAACGATTTTTGTGGGGGATGCTTGCCAGGGGAGCGGTAAAACCTATAGCTATTCTTCCGAGCTTTTACCCTGGGAGTTAGCTCCGGCGCAGCTCAATACCTCCTCAGCGTTAAGCGCCACCTTTGCCAATGCCTTTGGCCAATCCACCGCCTGTCAACAAAGCCCGGTGATTTACGATAGCCAAGCACCAAGCTTGGCGAGCTTTGACGATGGTACAGGGGAGGAGGGAACGAAGCTCAGTACTATTTTTGAAAAATTTAATTATACGCTTAACGCCGATCTTTCGGGAATAAAAGAAACCTGGTTTGCTCTTGGCTTTGACGCCAGTACTGCAGCGACGAGTGATGATGCCTTTGCCTTTACCAAGAGTCCTCAGCAGGCAAGGGGGACCCTGGCTCTGGATCGTCGCTACTTTGGCAAATTAAAACTCGTCGATAACGCAGGCAATGAGCAGATTAGCAGCGGTGAGGGCTTTTCCCCTCTGTTTAACCAAGAAAACGAAGTAATTTCAAGCTCTCCAAGTACGAGTGAACAATTTGCCCGGCACCTCGCCCTTGGGGGAGATTTTTTAGCGGTGGCTGCTCCTCAAGCTGCGAATGAAAGCGTCTATCTTTTTAAACGGGATGCAGCGGCTACTCCGGCAACTTGGCTTCAGCAGGCGAGTTTCAGCCCCTTAATTGCTGCGGGACGTAGCGCAGTGACTCGCGATCTGTATGCAAGTGCTCTCAGTATAGATAGCAATTCTTTGCTTGTCGGTGCGCCCGGTGATGATACTGCCGGCTTCGTTAAGGCAAAAAACGCTCTGGCGGTCACCAGCCTCGGCAGCACGGGGACGGCAGATGGCTACACCGATACGGGGGCGGTGTATAGTTATACGCTGGTGGCGGGGAGCTGGGCCCTGGAGGAAATTCTTAAACCTGGCAATGCTCATGATGACAAACATGGGGCAATGAATTTTGGTCAAGCTCTGGTCAAGGCGGGGGAGTTGATTGCGGTGGGGGCTCCTCGAGAAGACGAAAATTCGTCGGTAATCAGTCAGTGTGCCAATGAGAACGAAGCCTATGCACGCAGTCACAATGTCAAGGCCTGTAGCTTGACGCTGCCAGCCAGCGCCAACTGGAATGATCAGAGTACTTTAACGGGTGAAAATTCCGGTGCGGTCTATGTGTTTAGTCGTAAGGAAAAATCCTCGTGGTTTCTCGAGGCCTATCTCAAAGCCACCGACAATAGCGCTAATGCTCAGTTTGGCAGTGCCCTGGCCTTTGATGGCAGTTATCTTGCGGCAGCGACTGCTGGAGGCAGCGGGAGTGTGTATCTATTCAAGCGGGCATGCAATAGTACCTTTACCCAGTGCTGGCAGCAGCAGCAAAAATTAAGCAGTCTTGATGCCTCGGTGGCAGCAAAATCGGCAAGTAGCAAATTTGGTCAAGGCCTGGGGCTGTGGGATCGTTTTTTGGCAGTAGCCGATCCGACCAGTACGGGGCAGGTTTTTATATATAAACGCGGTAGCGATGAACAGTGGCTGTTCCAGCAAAGTATTGCTGGCAGTGACGAGGGTGAGTATCTCGGCGAGCAGCTGGTATTTAGCAATGGTCTGCTGGTCCTCAGTAAGCGCAGTAGCGGCACGGCAATAGCCGAGGTTTATATTCGTGATCATCGTGGTCAGTGGCAAAAAAAGCAGGATCTGCAGGTAGCCGCAAATTCGCTCGGAGAAACAGCGGGGCCTAGTCTGGCGGTCGATGGCACGAATTTTCGTGTAGCGGTAGGTACCTGGATTGAGGCTGGTGGGGCCTTTATTTTTGAATAGAGTTGTCTCATAATTCAAAAGCATTGCAGCACTAAGCAGCGATACAAAATCGAAGCGGATGCGGAAACCCCCGCTATTGAACTCGAACCATGTTATGTGAAAGATCCTTCCTCACTGCGTTCGTCAGGACACGGCCGTGGCGCTTTCGCGCCACGGCCGTGTTATCTCTGCTTCGTCAACAGGGCGGTAAGCAGAAATACTTCTATTAATTCAATAGATTAAATCGCGCATTAAATTTTTTATGGTAAAAGAGCTGGGGATTTTATAAGAGGGCTTTTTCCACATAAACAAGATGCTCTTAAATTTTGATCAGGATAGGTTATGAAATCTCTTCTTTTTCCTTTTAGATGGCCTTTCTTTTTGTTAGCCTATTTTCTCACCTTTTGGTCTTTTCTTGGTATTGCTAGCAATCGCCTTCCATCTTATTCCGATGATTTTAGAGACAGAGAAGGTACCAAGGAGCTTACCTGCTCTTCTGAAGAAACGCTTTTTGGCGCTAGAGCTGAGGACCAGCAGCATTATCCACCTGGCGGAATTTTAGAAGACAACTGGGGCAGAGTTGGTAGTTTTCTTGATGAAAATGATCTTCGTAACCTTGCCTTAAGTTGCAGTCTCCTCTTTCGAGCTACTTTATGGCCATCACTTTCACTTAATAGCTTTAAGCAAATATACGGTTTTCCCTTGCCAGAAAAAGCAGCAACGTTTTGCTATTGGCGAATCGGGAGTTCAAATTATGCGTTGAATTTGCTGAGAATTCTCCCTATTGGTACCATACCAAAATTGGATTTAGAGTTTCAGCTTCTGCCGATGCTTCCTCATCAAGAGTCTGCAGAGTTTGCAGCTTCTCTCTTCAGGTTTCATCTAAAAATTCATAAACTTTTACGATACCGGTTGATGCTCGTACTCGCCTTTCGGACAAAATGCTGCGAGACCATTGATCAATCTCGGGAGCAAGGAACCAGAGGTTTTTGTTGGGGGGGCACCTCGGAGAGTGACTTCCGTTATTCCCTGGAAAAATTTGTTCGTACTCTAAGTCTAAAGGAAAAAAAGGCGCTTTTACCCGATCAATCATGGGAAGAGGAGGATGAAGATTTTATTGCCGGGTGCCGTTTGTCTCGCCGTGAAAAAGCAAGTTTTATGGATGAGGTGGCACGTGCAGGTCTCCGGTCTAGCTTCTTATTTAAAAGAGGCACCTTGGCTAATTCCAAGTTAGTTTACGAACGTTACCATGTCACTGAACAATGGGCTGATGCATTTTTGTGGAAGGGGGCTCGTATACTGCCTGCGGCGCAAATAGCTAGATGCCACAACTCACTTTGTTGCTTGCCTAATGATGAAAATAAGTCGTGGTTGTTTTGCTTTAAAGATGTACGCAACCATTTTCCTAAAGCAGCATTCTGCTGGGACTGTGGAGAGATAGGGAGCCTGCCTCTAATGGGTTTATTTGGTACTGGTGATGAGCAAAAATTCTTAGCTACATTTGCAGAACAAATAGCAAGAGAACGCGCAGCTACAAATGCGCACTGTTTATTTTTCCTTTTCGCTAATGGTATATTTGGTCATCTCTCTCTAGCTGCAGTACGTTGTTGTGCTGACTGTTCTCAGCAGGCTGGATATACGGTTGCTGAAAAATATCACCACCTACGCCGAAAGGTCGGTGGATATGAAACCATGAAATTCAATGACAATAATGAGGATAAGTGTCGGGAAAACTGCGGAGAAGGCTGTCGAACTGTGGCTGGAGAGTGTTGTGCTGTACCAACAGGGGCGTTAATCACATCAGGTCGCCTAGCAGTACTTCTTGCTCGAGCAGCTGTGCGAGTTGCCACTCTTCCAGTATTGTGTGCCGGCGGTTGTTGTCTTGAATGTTTATATCAGTAAGATCTTATCTCAGGGCAAATTATTTGATTTGATCATAAACGAATGTCCTATCAAAAAATGCTGGTGGCGGGGAGCCTCATGGTTGGGAGGTCCTTCGCTACGCTCAGGATGACGGGCTCATTGGATCAGCTGTTGCAATTCTTGTAATCCCTGGCTAAGGGAACGGGACTCTTCCTGACCTTCGAGATTGGTAGCCGTGATGCTGAGGGAGTTCGGATGCAGATAACCGCTGTTGTTAAGATCAAGGAGTTTCTGTGCTGCGATTTGTAAGGCAACCACGTCTTCGGGACGCTTTATTTGCTGTGCTACCCGCAGAAAATTACGCACACAATAGATTATTTCCAGAGCCTGGTGACCATCTCCCTGACCATTAAGACTTGCCATCGTCAAGGAAGCAGTCAGGCGACGGAGCATATTAGCGTAGGAAACCCAGACCAGGGAGGAGGTTTCTTCTCGCACCATGACCAGGTTAAGCAGCCCTGCCATATCCTCACGCTGAAGCGTGTAAGTACGGTCGCCTGCAGGGCTGGGTAGATCCCAGGGGAAATTCCACCCCACCATGGATTTTGTCGCCCCATAGAGGTGAAAGGTATAGGCATTGGCCTTATTTTCAGCTTCCGGGTAGTCCCCATCGAAAGCTGCTCCCACCACCGCTCTAGCTGCAGGGCTGAGGGGAGCCGCAGCGTGCCAGCGGCGTTTTTCTAAGAGAGCGGCTTGGGGGAGAGCCAGGCGTTCTTCACTGGAAAGCTGACTTGTCGGCGTAGAGTTAAGGCTCTTCCCCCCGGGGGTGCTGCAATGGGCGAGTAAAATGCAGAGTAAGCTTGGGGCAAGGCCTCTGGTTTTTTTGCTGGTTGAGTTCATGAGTATCACCGTCTATCCATGCTGAGGGCAGGAGATCAAAAAATTGTACCACATTGGTTTCCTAATGCGGGTTTTTTTGCTAGGCTGACGAGATTTTCTAAAATAAGGCAGGGGCTAGGGCCCTGATGCGATTGAACCTATGATGAAATTACCGTACCAGATCAAGTGGCGCTATCAGCAGCTGCGCGGCAAAATGCTCGGTCTTTCAGGAGAAGCCCTGTGGGGGCGTCTGCGCAAGCAACAGCACCTTGATCTCTGTCGCTACGAACATGTGGAAACCCTAGAAAAAGCCTACGGTTTTTCCGAACTTTCCTTTGTGCCGCAGGCGGCGCCTGAACTCAACTGGGATGATCTAGTCGTCTCAGCCCAGTTTTTGGGGCGCACCTTTGCCGCACCCCTGCTTATTTCGGGGATGACCGGTGGGGTGGAAGCAGGGGAGCGCATCAATCGGCGTTTGGCTGCCGCAGCCGCTCATCTCGGCATTCCTCTGGGTCTCGGCTCGCAGCGGGTTGCCTGTGAAAATCCTCGCCATACGGGGATTTTTACCATGAAGAAACAACACCCCAACTTATATTTATTAGGCAATATTGGCTGTGCTCAGCTGGTGCTGCCCGGGGGCCTCGACCTCGCCAAAAAAGCGGTGGAAATGGTCGAGGCTGATGCCTTGGTGGTCCACCTGAATGTGCTCCAAGAATGCATACAGCAGGAAGGTAATCGCAACTTTGCGGGCTTTCTTCAGCGCTTAGAGGAGCTCTGTAGCCAGCTTGGGGTGCCGGTGCTGGTGAAAGAAGTGGGCTGTGGGATTAGCGTGTCCGCAGCCGAACGCTTGCTTGCTTGCGGCATTGCGGCCTTAGATATTGCTGGCAAGGGGGGAACCTCCTGGGGCTATATCGAGGGCTTGCGCAGCAACTCTCCTGCTCAGCAACAGCTCGGGGCGTCTTTTCGCAACTGGGGTATACCTACGGCGTATAGCTTAGTAGCCCTGCGCCGACGTTTTCCTGAGGCGGTGTTGATTGCCTCAGGGGGGGTGCGCGATGGTCTCACCGTGGCTAAGGCGGTGGCCCTCGGGGCACAGCTGGTGGGAGTGGCCTTGCCGCTGATGCAGGCGGCTCTGATCAGTGAAGAAGCCGTCGTTGCAAGTCTAGAAACTATTATTAGGGGCCTCAAAATTACCATGCTGGCCACGGGTTCGCGCACTACCACGGAGCTCTCCTCAGCCCTGTGCTCGGGGCAAGCACTGGGCCAGGAGTTCTACGCAGGTCTCGAGGTTTTACGAAAGCAGAGCCATGGTGAGTAGCGGCGTTACCGTAACCGTTCCCGGTAAAATAATGCTGGCCGGCGAATATGGGGTGCTCTGGGGAGCTCCCAGTCTGTCCTGTGCCCTCGACCGGACGCTCACCGTGCAGGCCGAAGTGCGAGAAGCAGGCAGTATCGAGCTTCATTCACCTCTCTGGCCTGATCCCTTGCTTACGACCCTGACTCGTTATGGTGAAGCTGCTGCTCACGAGCAGGCAGCTTTTCCTCTCTGGCTGCAGGCGACGTGTGCAGCGCTCGCCTGCTATCCTCAGCTGGGGCTATGCTTACGAGTGAGTGCAGATTTTCCCATCAGTGCAGGCTTGGGGAGCTCTTCGGCGCTGTGTCTTGCCACTATGCTGGCTGCGGCGAGTCTGGCTGGTAAACAAAGGGAAAACTCCCTGAGGGTTGAGGGGAGGCCTTCGCGCAGCTCATTTGCTTTTGCTGATGCACAGGAGTTTTTCCTCGCCGCGGGGCGTCAGGCCCTTGCCGTCCAACGCAGTGCTCAGGGCTTTGCTTCGGGCTATGATATCGCTACTCAACTGCGCGGTGGGCTGGTGGTGTTTCGTCACGATGAGCATACCTGGCCCAAAGAGCTTCGCGTCTTACCTGAGGAAGCGAGGGGTGCCCTTAGCTCTCTCGTTGGGATTTATACGGCTGAACTGGGTGGAGCCCCTACGACCACGGTCGGTGGAGCTATGAGTCGCTCCCTGATTGGGGCTGGCAAAGTAGCCAAGGTCTGTGCCTTGAGTGAAGAAGTAGTGGCGGCTTTGCTCAGCGTCTTTGCAGGGGCAGAATCGACTCTTGACGAAATTTCGTGGAAGCGTTTTTTCCTAGCAAACGCGGAACTTCGCCTTATTTTTGCTGAGGGGCCAGCTTTTCCTCAGCGGCTGATGGCTGATCTAGCGACGCTGCCTGGCTTTGATAGGCGTTGGACTGCTAAGCCGAGCGGCGCTGGTGGAAACGATGGTTTTATTGTATTCGCACCTGTATCTGCAGATCGCGAGGCTGCCCATCGGCTGCTGCTTCGCCACGGTTGGCAGCGTCTGACCTATGCAATTGCCCCTTCTTGGGCGGGAGCTCGGGTCTGCTCGTCGGATACGGGATCTGTGGTTCAGGAGGTCCGGTGATACCCAGGAAAGCTCTCTATCGGGCCACGGCCCCCAGCAATATTGCCCTGCTTAAATATTGGGGTAAACAGCCGGGCTATGAGCAGTG
>JAHFAI010000140.1 GCA_023250635.1 Deltaproteobacteria bacterium
ACCTCCAATTGCGCCTTGGCATTTAGCCGAGCTGCGGGTGAGGAGATTACCCTTCTTGATATTCCCCAGCTCGCCCAGCCAGGGCAAGTGATTCGCCAAAAAACCCTCCCCTCGGTTTCTTATTTGCCCCTGAACGAAGAAGTAAAACATTGCCACGATAGGCTTCCCTGGAAGGAGGGGGCGTCCCCTTTTGTGCTTGGGGCCTGGGCTAAGACTCGCGCCGCTGAGCTTCCCGATCGGGTGGTGAGTTCGGCAAAATCCTGGCTCTGCAATGCTCAGGTTGATCGTCTAGGCGAGATTTTACCCTGGCAGGGAGAGTGCGAAAGCAAGATTTCTCCTCTCACCGCCTTGCAAGGTTACCTGGAACATCTGCGCTACGCAGCCGAGAGCGAGGAGAATTTTGCCGAAGCTCCCCTGGATTGGCAAACGCTGCCCCTGGTACTTACCGTCCCCGCTTCCTTCGATGAGGTGGCTCGTACGCTGACTCACCGCGCTGCTGAACAGGCAGGATTTGGCGCCGTAACCTTGTTGGAGGAGCCGCTTGCCGCTTTTTATTCGTGGCTCGCTTGCAACGAAAAATCGTGGAGAGAACAAGTCAGCGTCGGTGAACTTATTTTGGTGTGCGATCTTGGTGGCGGGACCACTGATTTTAGTTTGATAGCGGTCTCCTCTGAAGAGGGTAATCTCCGCTTGGAACGAATCAGCGTCGGTGATCATCTCCTCCTCGGGGGAGATAATATGGATTTGGCACTGGCCTACCGCTTACAAGGGATACTCGCCGATGAGCAAGGCGTAAAACTCGATCATTGGCAGTTTCTCTCCTTAGTGGCCAGTGCTCGCGAGGCAAAAGAAAAACTACTCAGCGATCCCCTGCTCAGCGAAGTCAAGGTGGCTGTTGCCAGCAGAAGTTCCCGCTTGTTAGCAAAGACCATAGGCTTAAGCGTTGGCCGAGATCTGCTCGAGGAGGTAATTCTCGAGGGTTTTTTCCCGGTGCTTGCCTCAGACGAAATTTCTCTTGAAGGCGCCGCCCCCAGTTTGCAAGAATTTGGTTTGCCCTTTGCTCGTGATCCGGCGATTACTCGTCATTTAGCCGCGTTTTTGCGGCGTAGTCGGCAAACGCTTGCGGCAAATCCTGGGCTGCAGGAATTATTTGCTCGTGACTTCCCCCAGGTGCTTGCTGCTGACGAACAGCTGCTGTTACCTACGGCAGTACTTTTTAATGGGGGTGTTTTTAACGCCCCGCTCTTGCAAGAACGAATCCGAGCTCAACTCGAGGGCTGGTCAGGGGCGTCGTCGCAAGCCATCAAATTATTGAGGGCGCATCATCTAGATTTGGCAGTGGCCCATGGCGCGGCGTATTTTGCCAAGCATAAGGCCCTGGGTAGCGGCATTCGCGTGCAAGCAGGGACAGCGCGTTCGTATTATATAGGAGTGGAGCAGGGAATGATGGCAGTTCCGGGGATGAAGCCGCTCCTCAGGGGCCTGTGTGTCGTCCCCCAAGGAAGCGAAGAAGGGAGCAGCTTTACCCTCAGTGGTAAGCAATTTGGTTTGGTAACCGGAGTGCAATCGCAGTTTCGTTTTTTTAGCTCAGCCCTACGCGCGAGGGATACCGTTGCCAGTGAAGTTGCCGATAGTGTCGCTGAACTTGATGAGAACTCATCACTCACCATAACCATTCCGCCTTTGACGAAAGAACGCCCCACAGAGGTGGTGCCGGTAACCTTGACAGCGGTGATAAGCGAAGTAGGCACGCTCAAGCTGTTTATGCAGCACAGTCTTTCTGCGCAGCGCTGGGAAGTCGAATTTAAGGTACGTGCTTAATTATGAGTCGTAATCCACGGTTTATCGTTGGCATTGATCTTGGCACTTCTACCTGCTCCCTCGCCTATTTTGATAGTCTTCATCCTCAGCTGGGTATACGTATTTTACCTATTCCCCAGTGGGTGGGTGAGGGCCAGTGGGCGGAGCTGCCGCTCCTGCCGTCGTTCTGTTATTTGCCCGAAAAATCATTGGTAAAAAACCGCCATTTCAGTCCGCCGTTTCTCCCCCATAGCGAGGTTTTTACTGCCTGTGTGCTTGGTGTTTTTGCTCGCCAGCAGATGGGCCTTGCTCCCGATCGGGTGGTCCATGGGGCAAAATCCTGGTTAAGTTATGGGGCAGTGGATCGTCACGCCAAAATTCTTCCCTGGCAATCGTCCAGCATCACCGCAGGTGAGCGCCTTTCTCCCGTGGCGGTTTCGGCGCTGTATCTGCGCTATCTTGCGGCTATCTGGGATCAGCACTTTGCTGAGGGAGATCCCCAGCTATGCTTGGCGCAGCAGCAACTGGTTATTACCTTGCCGGCCTCCTTTGATGAAGTGGCGAGCTCTCTGACCCTCGCTGCGGCTCTTGCTGCGGGCTTACCGGGAGCTGAGATTGCCCTGTTGGAAGAACCTCTCGCCGCGTTCTATTGTTGGCAGTTTGCCGCTGCCACTCGGGAGAATCCTGACGCTACTCAGGCTCACCCCTGGGGCTTTTCCCAGGGTGATTATTGGCGGGTTGTGGGGGAGTTAGGCCTGGAAAACAAGGCTAGAAGCTCGCTGGTCTTAGTGTGTGATATGGGTGGTGGGACCACTGATTTTAGTTTGCTGCGGGTTGAACAGCAGGGTGAGACCTCAAATGAATTATCGGTTGAGCGTCTGGAAGTAAGCAGTCATATTTTGCTCGGTGGAGATAATATCGATCTGCAACTGGCCCACTCTATTGCTCAGCAACGAACTCGGCAAGCAACAGCACTTTCTTCTCGTGCCTGGGCACAGCTGCTGGTTGAGGCGCGTAACCTTAAGGAAAAGG
>JAHFAI010000096.1 GCA_023250635.1 Deltaproteobacteria bacterium
AGTAGCGAGAACTTCCTCCTGTCGAGTCCCACTGTCTTGTTGGCCCTCCTGCTCGCTTAAGGTGTAGCAGGAGGAAAGCAGCGCCACGAAGATCAAGAATTTCATGATGAATAGTCCTGCTTAAGCTGCGGTTGCTCAGTATAAGCCCAGCTTAGACATTAGTAGAGAGAAGGGTTGATTTCATCGTCCCCTTTTTACCGCCTAAAGTCAAGTCGCAGGCGCTGTCTAGACAGCCCAAAGTAGCAATTTTTTTGTTTCTTTTCGCGGCCAAGCAACATACTATTCAGCACCAGAAACGGACTTTTTTAGCGAGGAAGAAGCATGGATCTGCCGCAAATCTACCAACTAAGTGAAATGCTGGAGTTTTGTCGTAAGACCAGAGAAAATCGCCAAACTATCGCCCTGGTTCCCACTATGGGGGCCCTGCATCAAGGTCATCTGAGTCTGGTGGAGCATGCCGCCCAACTGGCTGACCGAGTCGTGGTCAGCATCTTTGTTAATCCTACTCAGTTTGCCCCCCACGAAGATTTTGCTGCCTATCCTCGGACATTGGGCGAGGATGCTGCTAAACTAGCGCAATATCCCGCTGTGGTAATTTTTGCTCCGCAAACGAGCGAACTATATCCCTCTGGGTTTCAAACCGTGGTAGCCAATGAGGGGTTGGGGCTGACTTTATGTGCGAAGAGACGCCCTCAGCTGTTTCGTGGGGTTTGTACGATAATTGCCAAATTATGCAATATCACCCGAGCAGATTTTTTGCTGTTTGGACGCAAGGATTTTCAGCAACTGCGGGTAGTCGAACAAATGGTGGCAGATCTTAACTTTCCTTGTACGGTGGTGGGTAGCCCCCTGGTGCGGGCGCGGGATGGTGTAGCACTCAGCAGCCGTAATGTTTTTCTTAGTCAGGAGCAGCGTCAGGAGGCGCGGATGATTTCACAGGGCTTGTGGCGCGCGCGCGATCTTTTTCAAGGCGGTGAACGAAGAGCACAGCCCTTGCTTGCCGCGGTTGCCAATGCAATTGCAGAGGCCCCTGGCTTGGCGGTGGAGTACCTGTGGTTGGGTCGCTGGGATACCTTGGAGGAATGCGTCGAGCTCAGCGTTCCAGGCATTATTCTCTGCGCGGTTCACGCGGGTACAGTGCGGCTGATCGATAATATCGAGTTAGGATTGTAACACTCTATGAGCATACGTCTAAGCAAAAAAATACTGCTGCTACGTTGGTTCAGCAAGCTGATTAATATCTTTATTCGCAGCAGGGCTTTCCCCCAGCAGCTTGTTCAGGAGCTTAAGCTTTCGGCGCAATTGCCGGTTATCTATGTTTTGCGCAAGCAATCCTTAAGCGATTTTTTTGTGCTCGATCGTCACTGCAAAGCGAGTGGTTTGCCCCGTCCCGAGGAGTATGGTCCCCACAGCTATACCCCTGGTGGTAGTGCCGCGGCAGTCTATTTGCGTAAAATAGGTTTTTATCAGGAGAAACGTCGGGTTAACACGGCCTCGTATTTTGATCAATTAGTGGCCAAATATCAGCAGGGTCATGCCGATGTGCAGATAGTGCCAGTGTCAGTTTTTTGGGGAAGAAACCCCGGCAAAGAAGAAAAATCGCTGCTCAAGTTGCTCTTCCTTGATGATGAGCATGGGGGCTTGCTACAAAAATTCTTTTTGTTTTTGTTGCACGGACGTCACGTACTCTGTGATTTTGGTAAGCCTTTCTCTTTGAATGAATTGCGCCGCTCGCCCCGGGCGTTGAGCGATGATGATGCGGTCAAAAAACTCAATCGTTTGTTGCGGGTTCATTTTCGTCGTCAGCGGGAAATTGTTTTAGGACCGCAGATTTATTTGCAGAAGGAGGTGATTGCTAAACTGCTCGATTCCTCAGCGGTGCGTGAAGCCATCAATAAGGAAGCCCTTAAAAAAAATATTCTCGCCGAAAAAACCCGGGAGCGAGCCCGCAAATATGCCTATGAAGTAACTTCGCGGTTTTCTCACAACACGATTCGTTTTTTGGATACCGTGGTTCCCTGGGCTCTCCGGCGGATCTATTCCGATGTGGAAGTAGTCGGTCTCGAAAATATCCGCACCTTAGCTAAGGATTATGAACTCGTCTATATGCCCTGTCATCGTAGTCATATGGACTATCTCCTCCTCGGCTGTGTTCTGTATAAATATGGCCTGATGACTCCCCATACGGTGGCAGGAATTAATCTTAATTTTTGGCCAGTGGGGCCGGTGCTGCGTCGTGGCGGGGCAATTTTTATTCGTCGGACCTTTTCGGGTGATGTTCTCTATTCAAAAATCGTCAGCGAATTTGTTAACTATTTGATCGCCACAGGCTTTCCCCTGTGCTTTTACCCTGAGGGGGGGCGAAGCCGCACGGGCTTATTGCTTGAGCCAAAGACGGGAATAATGGGCATGGTCCTCGAAAGCCATTACCGAAAAACCGATCGACCGATTATGCTAGTGCCGGTGTTTATTAGCTACGATAAATTGATGGAGAGTAAAAACTATCTCAAAGAGTTAGGGGGAAAGAAAAAACGCCAGGAATCACTGGGATCGCTAATCAAGGCAGGAAAAATACTGCGCTCTAATTTTGGCAAAGCCTATTTGAATTTTGGAGTACCTCTGGATTTGGGAGCTCACTTAAGTGAAACTGAGTTGAATGGTGAGATTTCGCTTGAGGGGCAACGTAAGTTGCAATTAAAAGCGATCTCACGGGAAGTCATGGTGCGGATAAATCAAGCTGGTTTGATCAGTCCTTCAGCCATGCTGGCCTTGATTTTGTTGGCGACACCAAAAAAAGCTCTTGGCATCGACAATCTCTTGGTCGTCGAGCAGCTTTTGCTTAGGCTTGTACGTACGGCACTCCCGGATCACCATGGGCTGACAACCTATGCTTCCTTTGCAGAGGCTCTTGGCTCTTTGGAGGAGCTTCTCGATTTGGAACGCTTTACCCATCCGTCGGGAGATATTCTCTACGTTCAGGGCGCCACCGCTACCTCACTCCACTATTATCGCAATAATATTGTGCATTTCTTCATTTTCCCTTCTATTCTTGCCAATTTGCTGCGCCATAGTAATGGGATGAGTAGGGAGCAAATACTTAAGGGCACCGGCCTCTTCTATGGATTTTTTACCACGGAGTACTACCTTCCCGAACAGGAAGAGCGTTTGCCAGGGATTATCGAGGAGCTGTTGGTAGAATTAACGGATTGTGGTTTGGTGGTTTTTGATGAAGAGTGGCAGGTGTTCCGTCGTCCTAATGTTTTATCAGATCAGTTTTCTTATTTCAAAATACTCTGCAGTATTTTTGGGGGAGAGCTTGAGCGAATCGCTATATATTCCTTGACTATTACTCGTTATGGTAGTGGTAGTCGAATGGCGATAACAGCTATCTCTGAAGAATGTAACGCTCTCGCCAAGCGCCTCTCGCTGTTGAGCGAAGCCCACGGAATTGCCGGTCTCTCTGAGGGTTTTGCTCCGTTGTTTTTAGCAAATTTGGCTACTCTCGGATTTGTGACTCTGAGTAAAGAGCAGGTTACGGTCAAGCCCGCCTTTATGGAAATGCGTAGTTATTTTCTGGCGCTGCTCAGCTGGGACATTGCCAGCAGTTTTAAATCCCTTCACCCGGTGGAATCAAATATGGTGGATTCATGAGTCGGTGGGATCGTGATCAGTACGATAAATTTGACAAAAAAGAAAAAATTCGTCGTGCCCGTGGACGTTCAAGCGACAAGGGTAAGACGGTTTTAGCTGACGAATTTACCCGCGATGAAAGTCAGTGGGCGGAATTCCTTGCTAAGGGATATTTTGCTGCTCGGGTAATGGAGGTTCACAAACGCTACCTGTTTGTTTCCCCGGAAGCCACTCGTGGAGCAATCGAAACCAGTGATGTGTGGTTGGCCTCCGTTGCTCGTAAGCATCTTCAGGCCCAGCAAGAGGAGCGTAATTTCTGTTGCGTCGGTGATCGGGTCTTGTGCCTGCCTGAGAAAATTACCGCTGCTGGTCAGGACGCTGATTTACCCAGCTGTATAGTGGCCCATCGGGCTCCGCGGAGTGCACAAATATCCCGTCTTGATCCTCTCAATCAGGATCGCGAACATGTTTTGGCAGCAAATATGGATCAGCTGGTTATTGTCGCCAGCTATATTTACCCGCGGGTCAAATGGGGATTGATAGACCGCTATCTGGTGCTAGCCGAAGAGCAGCATTTGCCGGTGGTGATTATCCTGAACAAAAGAGACTTGTTGGCGAGTCAGAGTGCTGCTTTTCAAGCTCAGTGTGAGGAATATATCAGCCTCTACCGAAAGATCGGTTATAGCATCTATAGCGTCCAGGCGGTAGATTCAAGCCCTACAGATTTGGCTATCATCAGTGATTTATTTGTTGGTAAGATATCGTTACTCTCCGGCCATTCTGGGGTGGGAAAATCCTCGTTGATCAATTTGCGGCAGCCGGATATTGAGCAGGCAGTTGAGCAGGAAGAGATCCTCCGCAAGGGGCGACATACGACCTCCTTTGCCAGTTTATTACGCTTGTCTGGCGGTGGTTATGTAATTGATTCTCCGGGAATTCGCAGCTTTTTGCTGCGCAAACGTTCGCCTATTGATCTGACCTGGTGTTTTCCGGAAATGCGGCGCTTTTTGAATTGCTGTCAGTATCGCGAGTGTAAGCATTTGGAAGAGCCCGACTGCGCAGTGAAGCAAGCGGTTGAGGCGGGAGAAATTTCTACGTTGCGCTACAAGTCCTATGTTGGTTTATTGACTGGTGCAGAAGGTCGTGAGGGGCGAGTTCGGGATCTGTTTATTTAAAAGGGTAGAAGCTATGTCGTACTCCTTTGGAGAAGATGAAGAAATTACGCTTTTGCGAGCGACAATTAGAAAATTTGCGCTTGATGAAATTGTGCCCTATGCAGCCCAGTGGGATGAAGATGAGGAGTTTTCCCCTCATGTAACCCGAAAAATGGGTGAGCTCGGTCTTATGGGAACCATCGTTGATCCCCGTTATGGCGGTCAGGGAATGAGCTACCATAGTTATATTGTTGCGGTGGAGGAACTTGCTTTTCACGATGGCTCCCAGGCAGCGACTATCGCCGCTCATAATAGTCTTGGGGCTGGTCCTCTCTATTACTTTGGCAACGAAGAGCAGAAGCGGCGTTTTCTTCCCGATCTCTGCAATGGTAAAGGATTGTGGGCTTTTGGCTTGACCGAAGCCGAAGCCGGCAGCGATGCCCAAGCAAGCAAAACTACCGCTCGCTATGATGGGTTGAAGGATGAGTGGGTTATTGATGGTTCCAAACTATGGATCACTAACAGTGCTTGCGAATTAACTAAGGGCATAACCGTGCAGGCGGTCAGTGGTACTAAGGCTAACGGCAAAGCGGAGCTCAGTTGTTTTCTGGTTCCCGCAGGCACCCCCGGCCTGACTCAGCGAGCGATGAAGCACAAAATGATGTGGCGTGCATCCAATACCGGTGAGCTCTATTTCGATAAAGTACGAGTGCCGAGTGCCCTGATGCTGGGGAAGCGCGGCCAAGGTTTTGCAATTATGATGGAGACTCTTGACCACGGGAGGCTGTCCATCGGTGCTATGGGCCTTGGTCTGGCAAAAGGGGCTTTAGATCTTAGTCTCAGGTACGCGCAACAGCGTCGCACCTTTGGTCAGGCCTTGGTCAAACATCAGGTGATTGCCTTCAAACTTGCCGAGATGGCCACGCGGGTAGAAGCGGCAGAAAACCTTCTGTACAAGGCTTGCTGGCTTAAAGAAAGCGGGCAAGATTTTGCCAGGGTTGCAGCGATGGCTAAGCTCTATTGCTCGGAAGTAGCCGAGTTTTGTGCTCGCGAAGGCCAGCAGATTTTTGGTGGCTATGGCTTGATGAAAGAATATCCGATTGAGCGTCATTATCGTGATGCTGCGCTTCTCCGCATTGGTGAGGGTACCAGCGAAATCCAGCGTTTGGTTATTGCTAAACATTTGGGGTGTTGATGGGAACGTTTGCACATCGTCATCCCGCCTGGGCGAAAGGCTCTCTTTATCGCCGTTTTCTTACCTATGTTCTCTGCTTTTTTACTATTCTCAGCTGCGTAACGGCTATTCTCTCCAGCCCCTTTAATCGCGATCCTTTGGTCTTGACGGTGGGCAGCGCTTCTTTCGATCCCCAGCGCTTTAAACTCGGTGATAAAAGTTGCGAAGGTGATTGGGTGCTGCGGCGCGAGCGTTTGCGTTTACTCGAGGGAGAATTGTTTGGTGCTCAAGCAGATATTCTGATTTTGCAAGGGGTGGTGGCTAAAAGCACCAGCACTTATGATAGCGATGAAATTATTTTGAAGGCTGGGTCCTTAGGAGATTTTAAGTGGCTAAAAACCCTAGCGCATTATTACAGCGAAGTTGATGAAGATGAATATTTTGTGGTAGCAGCAAAACAGGGGATTCTTAGCGACCAGCCTCTTCCTCTGGCTGAAGTACGAGCGATTGGTCAAGATGGACAGTTGGTCTTGCAAACCCTCAATTTTAGCGAACAGCCAGCGGTAACCATCGCTAATTTGTATCTTCCCACCTCTGCTGAGAAGTGGCCCCAGGCTTATCCGCTGATCAATGAGACTATTGAGTCCTACCTCAAGCAGCAGAAAAGTTGCGGGAACCGCCTTATCCTCAGCGGTTTTGTTGGTGATGCAAAAGCTAGGGAATTCCAAATGCTTCTCAAAGGGTTAGAGCTTTTTGACAGCACTGCCAATCTGTGTCAGGATGGTGTGTGTGTTAGCCCCACTCGTGATAACCCCTTCTTTGCGGCTCAGGAGATGAGGGCAAATAGTAACGGTTCCTATCGCTTGTACGTGCCCCACAGTTCACGACTCATAGGAGCGAGCGTGTTTCTTCATCATCCGAGTCCCCACAAACTTTTCAGCGAAAAATATCATTTTGACCAATTATGGCCAAGCACCTATCCTGGTGAGCTTGTGCAAATCAAGTTGGCGAACTGTCCGTAAGCCCCTGGGATGTTCGTGATCCTGAGCTGGCTTCTTTTAAAAAAATAGATTGTATAATTAGCCTCTTAAGCCGGCGAGTTTGCCCCCTGGTCAAGCTTTAAAAAATTTAGACGAAAAAAACTTTGACGCTTACTTTATTGAAAGAATTTTTCTATACTTGGCGCGATCGTAAGCTGCTTAGGTCAAGGAAAAAAAGATTCAATGATTTGGACAAAAGGCAAAAAAATCAGCCATGGACAAAGAAGCAAGCGCCATTGCTCCTTTGCCTTCTCAGCCGAGGGCTTTGTTCTTGTCTTGGTGTTCTGTTTTTTTGCCAGCAATACTCTCGAAGCTCAGAATATGTTCAGCCTCCAGCCGGGAGTGCAGGGGAGCAAGTCAGAGCCAGCTGCTCTAACGCTTGCTACCACAGGGAATCCCGAACAACTGCCCCGGGAGTTGCCCGATCGCCAGCTGCCTGCTCGGAGTGTCAAGGTAGCCTCTGTTCTCGAACAAGGGGCAAAGCCAGCCGCGCAGTTTGTTAAGGATTTGGCGGTTGAGGGAGCAGAAACCCCTGATCGGGGAAAAATAAATTCTTTTATTGCTGGTGTGAATCAAGTGCTGCAGAGCCATGGAAGAGCACCCCTCGATGTTCTCGAAGCCAAGCCAGCAACGGTTTCCCTCAGCATTAGCTATCGTCAAGGTACGTTTGAAATCACCCCTTCGCACCTGCATCTGACGAGCCCGAATCAGACCATAGGACTTGTGCTTGAGGGTTTTGCGGGGGTCCTACCCCAATTGTTTGTGCGTGATCCTCAGCTATTGCGTTGGGATGAGGTTCGCCGCCAATTGATCAGCAGCGGCGAAGGGAATACGGAAGTCTATATTGTTGGTAGTGGAGGCATGCATATTTTGCCGGTTAGTATAGGCGGTGAATCCCCTCAACAAGGACTGACTCAATTATCTGCCCTCGATCGAATTAGCTTGTTAGTGCAGAGGGCTCTGCCCTCCTTAGCCCAAGGAAAACCGCTGTCGCCCGTGGGTGGGGAAGAGGTGCTAGGTTACGGTTTAGCAGAACGAGCCATGGGCTATACCAAGGTAGTTTTACGTATCGTTGATGAGCGCAGTCGTTTTGATGGTAACGAAGCCCAGCCTAGTTTTTTCCCAGCAGGGGGAGTTAGCGTACACTTGCTGGGAACTGAATATAGTGTCACCACCGATAGTCAGGGTTTAAGTCAGGAAATTGTAGTCCCCGAAAATTCACGGTTATTAGTCGCGATCAGTGATCCTCATAACCTCTATCATGCTGCTGTGCATGAAGTACTCACGCCGGCAGGTGATTCTCAAGAAACGATCACTTTGCGGGTAATGCGAACGATGATTCATGAGCAACTCTTGCAAATTATCGGCTTAGCTCCTGATGAACAGAGGGGCTCTTTTTGCGGGACCATACGTGGTGCAGGCAAAAAAGCCCAAGCGGGAATACGGGTAGGAATAGATTGGGAAGGCATACAGGCGCTTTATTTCAACAATTTTGCTCTCCCCGAAGTGGAGTTACAGGCTACCAGCGACAATGGACGGTTTTGCCTATTTAATGTGCCTGTAGGACCAGCCTTATTAACTCTCGTGGATAGAGCTAATGAGCAAGTGATGGCGACCATCCCCTATAGTTTTAGTGCTGGGAAACATGGTGAAGAGAGTATCAATCTTGAGGAATTAACCGCGATCACTACCAATTTGGCAAGTTATCCGAGTGCCCACCAGCAGCTTGAGCCCTATAAACCAGTAGCCATGGTTGATCTCTGGCCTCTCGGGGCGGGGCAAGCGTTTTCCCCGTTTGGTTTTGCAGCGGTGCAGGCAGAAG
Organism: Deltaproteobacteria bacterium; assembly: GCA_023250635.1. Lineage (GTDB taxonomy): Bacteria > Bdellovibrionota_B > Oligoflexia > Oligoflexales > Bog-1112 > JAHFAI01. The sequence goes on from JAHFAI010000096.1 coordinate 8,821, forward strand.
AAGGTTTGTTTAGCAGCAAAAACGCTGCGTTTTATCTTTCTTTGGCAAGCGACTTCGAGTCGACCCTTTATCGCTTTGATGCTCGGAAAGATAGCACCGCTAAGCATGTGACTCCGCTTATTCCCCAGGGCTTTATCGATGATATTATCGAAGCAAGCGGGGAATATCTCTATCGC
>JAHFAI010000141.1 GCA_023250635.1 Deltaproteobacteria bacterium
GGCGCATACCAGTACCACCGGAGCTACCGTTGGAAGTTTGGATCAATAAACCAGATCAGACAGTGGTTGATATACAGTAATTAGCGACAACAAGTGTCTCATTTTCATTGACACATTCCGTAGCTCCGATAAATGCTTGGTAGGAAATGCTATGGTTGGTGGCGGTAAAAGGGTGGTTGATGGCTCCTTTTGTGGAGCAGTACCAAAACCATAACGGGAGTGGTCCTCGTTGTCATGCTGAGCTCAGCATGACGGGCATTCACAAGAATGCTTTGAGTTGGGGGTTGTCTCGTCGCCAGATAACGTTATCAATAAAATAGTGGTGGATATTGATGAAGGTAATAAAGCAGAACATAAAGAGCTGGGGGCCGAAGAGAGAGCGATCATAGTCCACCATGGCATCAAGAGCTTCAGGGATAAGTTTAAATGCACAGAAAGCGAGAACGAAACTGCTAGCAAAGAAGCCTAAAAAACTCTGCGCAAAAAAACGTCGCTCCAGATGCTGAATGGTATTTTTTACGGCACTGGCGGTGTATTGATTTTTCTTGAGCGTTGCCACAAAAAGTAAATATTGGCATGAATGAAAGAAGGGAATCATATACCAGAAAATTCCGTGATATAAGCTTGGCAAATACCACACATAAATCGCAGCTAAGGCCACTGCTGGGGTGATGCCGGGCAGCTTGCCATCTCGTTCCCAGCGACAATAGAAAAGTCCAAGCAGGCCAAGGCCGCTGACTACTAAGGTTACATAGTTAGCGCTGGCCAGCCACGGTGGTACTCTAAAGCTAGAATAGCCTATTCCATAATGCATCAGTCTTTGGATATCAAGGTTGGCGTTGATTAAGGAAACAAACCACACAGGATAGAGGCTAAGCTTAAGGACTTGGCTTTCCCTGATACTAAAATAATAGTGGTTGCGGGCAGCGCTAACTAAGACGGCTCCATAGATCTGTTTGATATAATGCCAACCAACAGTGAAGTACATAAAATTAACTGCATAGCTCAGCATTCTTGGCGATAATGAAAAAATACAAGCAACCATATAGGTAATTGCAAGAATGGGTACGACAATTGCGGCCCAAAAAAAACGCCTTTGGGAAAACAACTCATGTCTTTTGTCCCAATAGAGCAGTTGGTAGGAAGCAAGAAAATGTGGGTTATTTACTGCAAAAGCTAGGTAAAACATCGCCCAAGAAATCTGCGAGGTTCCTGCCGAGGCATCAACCAAGAGATAGACGATCCCAAACATCATCAGCGAGGCGCCACCGATCATGAAAAAATCTAGACCGGGAGATAGCAAAAAAGTAGACTTCTGGCTTGGCAAGCTAGGAAAAACAGGAGCTTGCTCCCGGGACAATGGCATACTTGAATCTACTTGGCTTGCTGTAGGTTCCAACTCAGACTCCTGGATAAGAACCGTGCTTTATGGAGCTCGCTACTTCCTCCACAAGATAGACTCTACGGTCAATAGTAGGAGCAAAAACTATGGCAGTCAATTGCTTTAACGAAGCTGGGCGGGAAGCCCCCAGCCAGCGAAAACAATAAGAAAATTTTGGTAAAAAATAGCTTCAAGAAAGCTTTTTAGACTCTAAAAATAGCTTCTTAAATGGGTACCTACTCTGGCTATTTCCCATGTCACCCTTTTTGATTCATCTCCGTTATCCGGAGCGCAGCGAAGGACCGTGTTCTCAACTCTTCTGCGCTTCCGCTCCTCGGCGTCTCAGCGGTTCACCATTACCATTTGCTTAAAGAAGCGTCATTCGTGTGCGTCCCCAAAATGCAAATGCGGGAGCCAGGTTGGTGGCTATTAACCACCTTGTTTTATTGAACATCACCCCTGAAAATTAAACTAAGTCTATCCCGACTTGGGTGTCGATGCTACCTTATGCGTAACTACTATTTGCCAAATTAGCTGAGGAGAAATCCATGAGAAGAAATTTTTATCTAGCTTTTCTAGGAGGTCTGATCAGCCTAAGTGTTTACGCCCAGCAAAGCATCGAAGGAACCTTCGTCGGTCCTTGTTCCGTTGCTGGCTTTGACAAAATATCGGTTAATTCCCACCATCCCGTACTCACCTTTGATAAGGGAAGATTCTCCACGACGCAGCTCTATTTTCGCGATGCTGGCTGTCATTTAGCCGATCTAATAAATTTGCCAGACACCTTCTCAGCAGCCTATCAGATTGGCATTGAGGTGCCGAGGGTTACCTACCCCCGGGCCAAGTCCTTTAAAATCACCTTTGACCTGGGAACCAACAAGGAATTTACCACCTGCTTTATGATCGATACATTCGCTGACGGCCAAGAGGTGCTGTTTTTTGGCAAGAACTTCGGGGAGAAAATCCCCGACGATGAGGTCTGTCAGATAGGCACTTTGCAAGCTTTTGTGCGACGCTCGTAAACTTTTTATCCATCGGGTTTTGCTTTATTCAACGGTTGAAATCAAAAAAAATTCTCGGTGCCATAGGGACCGGAGTAAGCATATCCCGAAATACTCCTGCATCCCTAGCATTCCAGCGATGAGGGAGGTGCTCGATATTCGGATCTGGTGAAGTAAGAAGAATCGCTAATTTTGATTACGACGCTCGTCCCCGAAATGCCACGCTTGAAGAGCTAATGTGGTCAGATTGGTTTGTTTTGAAGAGTTCCCTACAATTGAGGAAGCAATACTGTAACCTAGGCATTAGCCCCGTTCTTGTATGATTACCAAAAATAGAAATATTAGGTGCCTCACGTATTGTCGAGGAGGTGCGCTTGTTTTTTGATCCCCGTACTGTTCCCATTTTCCTGT
>JAHFAI010000142.1:0-1401 GCA_023250635.1 Deltaproteobacteria bacterium
TTGGCAAACTCTCTCCCCATATTCTCCATGAATTAGGTTTTAATGCCCAAGCGGACCGTTTGGTATATTTCCCGCCTCGTCCGGCGGAGAATGGCCAGCAGCAAATCGAAGTCGTCACCTTGATCTCTATACAACCCAAGAGGTTAATCGCGAGCGTTTTCTCAGCCTCGAACTCGACAAAGAAGCGAAGTCCCTGGTCTTTACTCGCCTGTTTTACTACGGACTCATTAACTTCCCTAATACCGTTACCTATGGATTTCAGACCCGCGGCCTGGAAGTTAGCGCTGCGCAGCCCTATAATATTCTCGATATAGCCTCGCGTTCTTCTCCTCTGGGATTTTTAGCAAGTTTTTCTTTAACCAGTGTCAACCATCAACGGGGATTCTCACCATTTTCGTTTACCTGGAATTTATTTCCCGGTTTAGCAATGAACTATGACAACCACGAATATGTTTTGCTCAATGTGCTGAGTGAAGAAATAATTCACTCAAAGGTAAGCAACTATTTTATGTTCCTTCCCCTCACCCTGCAACTTACCACCTATCTCCCCGTGGGAGCACTGATAAGTAGCTATGGCGTTGGTCCCCTACTGCTCACCCAGCAAGAAGCCGCCACCGGCAAGTACTACTTTAACACCAAGCTGAGCCAAACCTTTGGCCTCGGTTACCGCGTCTTTGGCAATGGTAATTTCTACCTCTATTGCGACTATCAAAAAATGTTCTTTCCCGAAATCGCTGCCTCAAAGAACGTTTCCCTGGTAAACTACCGTCGCGATCAGGATATGGTGGTGATTGGCCTCGGTTACTACTTCGGACAAAACTCCTGGCATCAGCTACTCAATCGCTCGTAAGGAATTTTCCCTCATGAAGACATTTCGTGCTTTTCGCGTTCATCAGCAGGGAAATAAGCTTGTTCCCCGCCTCGAAGTAATTGGTCTCGATGATCTTGATCCAGGGGAGCTGCTGATCAAGGTGCATTTCTCCAGTGTTAATTATAAAGATGCGCTGGGGGTAACCGGCAACGGCAAAATTTTTTGCAAATTTCCGATTATTCCCGGCATCGATGCTGCAGGGATCGTGCAAGCCTCAGGGGATCGGCGCTTTGCCCAGGACGATAAGGTGCTGGTTACTGGCTGTGGTATTGGCGAGAGCCACGACGGGGGGTATGCCGAATATCTGCGGGTACCGGCTGATTGGAGCATTCCCCTGCCTGAAAATCTTAGCTTGCACGAAGCCATGGCCCTCGGTACCGCAGGCTTTACCGCAGCCCTATGCCTTGAGCGTATGGAACAAAACGGACAGACCCCGCAAAAAGGTGCGGTGATCGTTACCGGTGCCACGGGAGGGGTGGGTTCTCTCGCCGTCAATATGCTTGCTCACAAGGGCTATCAGGTGGTAGCAG
>JAHFAI010000142.1:1411-2787 GCA_023250635.1 Deltaproteobacteria bacterium
ACCTAAGCTTCTCGGCAGCGCTCGCTGGGCTGGTGCCATAGACAATGTGGGTGGGGCAGTGCTCGCCAGCATTATTCCGCAGATTCATTTGTGGGGAAACATAGCGTGTGTGGGTTTGGCTGCCAGTCCAAACTTACAGAGCTCAGTTATGCCTTTTATTTTGCGTGGGGTAAGTTTGTTGGGCATCAGCTCGACCAACTGTCCCTATCCCCTGCGCAGTAAAATCTGGTTGCGTCTAGCCAGCGACTTAAAACCTCCGCAACTAGGGTTAATCTGTCAAAACGAAATTGCCCTCACTGATCTTGGCGAAATTTTTAAAAAATTCCTTTCGCGGCAAGTGACGGGGAGATATTTGGTTAAGTGCTGAACCTACTCAGCTCACCTCCTGAATTTTTAAATTACCTGCTATGTACGATTTATCTCGTTATTTTTTTAAGCAGCGGGTAGCTGGTGCATCTGAAATCCCCTCTGGTCATGTACTACAATGGTGTCGTAGTCAAACGCGAGGAGGGGAATTTTCGCATTCCTCTCCCCTGTTTTATATTTTATAAAGCCAAAAGCTTCGAGCTCGTCACATTCCCGCAAAACAGCGTTTTGCTGACGATCAATCTGTTTAGCAAGCTGGTAGATTGATTTAGGCTGTTCTGTTTTAATGGCAACCAAAAGACTAAATTTATGGGGAAACATAAAACTCATAAATGAGGCATAGCTTTCAAAGCGAATCTCTTTACCTGCAAACTTACTAGGATTCTTGTCGTGCATAGCACGCTTAACCTCATTTGCTAAGTCTTCTAAACTACTAAAAAGAATATGGAGGGCTTTATTTTTCATTAGTCATCTCTCGCGCTTTTTTTACGAATAAATCAATTGCCTCAAAAGGACTTGCTACGACCAAAGGCTCGCGTTGATCGTGGTCGGCCAGAGGATTGGGATGGAGATGATAGCCGAAAGGTTCATGGTTATCCAAAATCAAGACTGCTCGATTAATTCTCAGATCAATGAGGGTGCAATTAAGTTTGTAGCCATCAGGGCGAATCTTCTCTGGGGTGACGCTTAGTAATTTAACAAGCGCAACATGGTAGGCGCCCACTTGCTGACGGCTATCAATTAGGATTCGCGAAGCCATTGGTTTAACCCCTCTGACGTATATTAATATTATATATATCATAATATGTTGATGTCAAGGATCAAAAATCAACGTGATTTGAACGTGATTTACTGGTTTGGAGAGGTTCACAGCGGTACAGGCCGGTTTGAGGCGGTATGGCTAAGATGTTGTTAAAAAAGAAAAATATTGTAACTACTCAGCACCTGTCCCATGACTAATGGCAAAGGGCTTGGCGAAGATCAGGATCACGCCAAAGGCAATGTCTAAG
>JAHFAI010000023.1:0-5100 GCA_023250635.1 Deltaproteobacteria bacterium
GACTCTTTTTGTTTTGAGCACTACGCGGGTAACTCGTGACAGATCCATCGCTTCGCTCTGGACACGATTTTGCTGAAAAAGGGCGCCGGGAGGCGGCCCTTTTTCAGCAAAATCTAGTTAGTCGCTGGCGCGAAATAGCATATTTCGTGCCGCGACGTGTCCTGAGGAGCAAAGCGACGAAGGATCTGTCACGTGATATCCGGATGTTATGTGAAAGATCCTTCCTCACTGCGTTCGTCAGGACACGGCGCTGGCGCTTTCGCGCCAGCGCCTAGTTACAAATCTCTTAGCTATTTTTTAGCCTGTTTAAAGCATAAATCAGCAATCACTCATTTTTGCAATAAACAGCTCGGGAAGGGAACAACACCATGTATTCTACCCTCAATAAAACTGCTGGCGCTCTCCTTATTTCACTGCTTGCAGCAAGTACCTCTAGCGCTAATCACTCCCCGATCTCCGTTTCTCCTCAGCAGCAGATTAGCAGCAAAGTACTCGAGTTGAAGAATCGCTACCTAGCGCTAAAGAATCAGCAAGATCGTCTCCATCAGCGCCTGCAGGGAATTAAATCCCTCTATCTTGAAGAAGTCGTCGCTGAGCTTAATGATCTAGAAGCTGAAGCCAAGGACCTAAAAACACTCAATGCCAGCGACGAAGAATTTTCCTTACTTGAAGAAAAACTAACAGAAGTACGGGAGAAGATTAAATTTTATCGCGAGGATATTGCCAATTTCAACGAGCAAAATGAAGAAATCACCGCAGAAATCGCTTATTTTGCTCAAGAGCTTAAAGAGTTTCGCAGCTTGGTTAGCCTCCACCCATCAGCCCAAACTCCGTCATCCTGAGAACCGCCGTCATCCTGCGGAGAGCCCCGTCATCCTGCGGAGAGCCCCGTCATCCTGCGGAGCCCCGTCATCCTGAGCGAAGCGAAGGACCTCCCAAGAGAGTATGTCAATTGATGATGTTTGCTTGTCCATGTAGAAATTACCGTTATGAAATATTGCGGGTACATTTATATTGTAACAAATCGATGGCACACCGTGCTTTATATCGGCGTGACTTCAAATCTTAGCAAAAGATTATTCGAGCATCGATTAGGGAAAGTATCTGGATTTTCAGCGCAGTATCGCACCAAAAAGCTGGTCTATTATGAGTGCTTTTCACAAATAGAAGCAGCAATTGCCAGAGAAAAACAATTGAAAGGGAAAACTCGGGATAAAAAAAATGCTCTCATAAATGCAATGAACCCTAATTGGGAAGATTTAAGTATTTCAAGCTTGGGAGGTCCTTCGCTGCGCTCAGGATGACAACGCGGCTGGGAGGTCCTTCGCTGCGCTCAGGATGACAACGCGGCTGGGAGGTCCTTCGCTGCGCTCAGGATGACAACGCGGCTGGGAGCTCCTGCCCTCAGGATGACAACGCGGCTGGGAGCTCCTGCCCTCAGGATGACGACCGCGGCAGAGGGGGGCCTTCTGCTTAGTCCTTCAGTTTACGAATAACCGTTCGGCCGTTTGCACCGAGAATCTTCTTACGGATACGGACAAATTTTGGGGTGCATTCGATCCACTCATCTTCGTCGATCCACTCAATCATCTGTTCCAAAGATAAATCGCGATGGCCAGCTAAGATAATCAACCCGTCAGAGGATACCGAACGAATATTCGTTAGTTTTTTAGGACGGACCGGATTGACATTGATGTCGTTCTCGCGGCTGCACTCACCAATTACCATGCCTTCATAAACTTCGGTGGCTGGTTTGATAAACAACTGGCCAAGATTTTCCACCGAAGAAAGCGCATAGTCGGTGCATTTTCCCGTACGGTCAGCAATCAAGGCGCCGTTTTTGCGGGCAAGCATATCGCCTTTATAAGAGGCGAATTCTTTGAGTTTGGTGCTGAAAAGTCCTGTGCCCTTGGTCAGGGTCAAATAGCGACTGCGCGTGCCGATTAAACAGCGCGTTGGGATAGCAAAAACTAAGCGCACTCGTCCGTTTTCAGCAGTCTCGAAGCTTTGCATCAAGCCCTTACGACCCTGGAACATCTCGGTTACATCACCGGTGGCCTCCGCTGGCAGATCGAGAATCGCCTCCTCGATCGGTTCGAGAAGATTGCCGTTCTCGTCTCTCTTAAAAAGAACCACCGGGCGGCCAACCATAAACTCAATGCCTTCGCGGCGCAGCGTTTCCATAAACACCGCAAACTGTAATTCACCCCGACCAAGCAAGAAGAATTGATCAGCTTGTTCCGCTTCTTCAAAGCGCAGGGCAATATTTGAACGGCATTCTCGCAATAAACGATCGCGTAAACGTCGGGATTGAATGGCTTCACCATCAAGGCCGGCCAAGGGTGATGAATTGATCGAAAAGCACATTTTTAGAGTTGGTGGTTCCACGATAATTCGGTCAAAAGGTTCGGCAGTGGCGCTTGCCGCTAAGGTATCACCGATTTGCACGTCTTCGCAGCCGGCAAGAATACCAATATCTCCAGCACTCAGGCTCTCGACTTCCTGCTGGGTAAGACCATCGAATTTGAAGAGATTCGTAACTTGAAAACGCTTACTCACCACCGCACCGGTATCTTCGGCGTAGCCAAGACGATAAGCTGTGTCTTTTTTGCTGATGGTACCGGAGACGACCTTGCCTATAGCCAGTTGTCCCACATAGTCAGACCAGGCTAAGTTAGAAAGCTGCATTTTAAAATCAGGTGAATCTTCGATACGTGGAGCAATAAAATAGTCGCGAATTAAGCCAAAGAGTGGCTGCAGTGAGCCCGGAGTTGTGCCGGCGAGCAGCGAGTCGATCTCCTCTTCATTGCGGGTACACCAGCCCTGGCGAGCTACCGCATAGACCACCGGAAAATCACATTGTTCTTCACTCGCTCCCAGTTCGACGAATAGATCGAAGCACTGATTAATGACATCGCGCACCCGCTCCTTAGAGGCACTGATTTCAGAGCGATCAAGCTTATTGAGCATCAAAATAATTTTGAGACCGTGTTTGATCGCTTTAGAAAGCACAAAACGTGTCTGGGGGAGTGGGCCTTCGACGGCATCAACCAGTAAAATAGCTCCATCAACACTACCGAGAACTCGTTCTACTTCACCGCCGAAATCGGAGTGACCAGGGGTGTCGACAATATTAATTTTAATATCCCCGAGCATGATCGAAGCATTTTTTGCGGTAATCGTAATACCCTTTTCGCGCTCTAAGGCATTGGAATCCATCACCCGATCTACGGTTGCCTGGTGGGCGGAGAATACCCCAGCTTGCTTGAGAATAGCGTCCATAAGGGTGGTCTTGCCGTGGTCAACGTGAGCAATGATGGAGAGATTGCGAAGGTTTGTAGGGGTCATGCGGGGGGGTCCTTAGTGCCTGAAATAGGTACAGAATAATAGTTTGCGCTCTTTTACTTGAGTGCCCGCCAGCTGTCAATAGCCGTCTAAGCGGACCTCCACGTTCACGCTCACCACCACCTCAACGATTACCTCAACGATTACGTAGTCCTAGGGGCTACATTCCACGATACTGGGTTCATAGAGTTCACGAACCGGTAAACCCATCAGGGTGAGCATGGTATTGGCTAAACAAGCGAGCCGGCGAGGCTGATGCTGGCTCAAACGCCACTGGCTTTGCTTGCGGGGATCATAGATAAAGCAAGGCACTGGGGCGAGGGTATGGGAGCTCTTGCCCGGGGGGCGTTTCTCCCCGAGTTCTGCCTGCCAGTTGGGGAAAGCCGAGGCCTTGGCAGCAAACATTTCCTCGCAATTGCCATGATCTGCCGTAATTAATAAAATCGTATCGCTTTGCTGAGCTGCTTGCAGCAAGCGGCCCAGCATCAAATCCACCGTGCTCACCGCAAGGACAGCCGCAGAAAAGTTGCCAGTATGTCCTACCATATCACCATTAGCAAAATTAATCCGTCCACAATCAAAGCTCCCAGCCTGCATTGCCGCGATAGTAGCAGAGCTTATCTCCTCAGCCTTCATCCACGGGGTGCGGTCAAAGGGGATAATTTCTGAGGGAATTTCCACGTACTGTTCTAGTGTTTGGTCGAATTTTCCACTGCGGTTGCCATTCCAAAAAAACGTCACATGGCCGAATTTCTGGGTTTCGCTGCAGGCAAATTGACGAATCCCCTTATTGACTAAGTGCTCGCTCAAGGTATCGGCGATTTTTGGGGGGGCGACGAGATAGTTCTGAGGAATTTTCTCATCACCCGAATATTCCATCATCCCCGCATAGAGCACCCGGGGATGGCGAGAGCGTTCAAAAGCAGTAAAATGAGAAGCTTCAAAGGCCTGAGAAATCTCTATGGCCCGGTCTCCGCGAAAATTAAAAAACACCACCCCATCATTATCGAGAATTGGGCCTCGAGCTTCTCCCTGTTCGTCGCTCAGCACAAATGCGGGGATGTACTGGTCGGTGAGTCGGGGGTCCAGGCGAGCTGCTTGTAGTCCGGCCCCCAGGCTGGGAAAACGAGGACCCTCAGCCAGCACGTGGGTGCGCCAGCCTCGCGCCACCATCTGCCAATCCGCTTGATAGCGATCCATGGTGATTAGCATGCGTCCGCCAGCAGAGGCGGGCCAGGCATCGCAGCCTGCTTGGCGAAGTTCCGTTAGCACTGCTTCAAGGCGACTCAGGTACAGCTCGGCTGAGCGCTCCCCCACATCACGACCATCGAAGAGCACGTGTACGCGTAGTTTTTTGCAGCCCTGCTTGGCAGCTTGGCGCAGCAGGCTATAGAGATGCTCCTCGTGGCTATGGACATTGCCGTCGGAAAGCAAACCGATAAAATGCAGGCTGCGTCCATGTTTTCCTCGCTCAACCAGCTGCGCCCATAAGGGGCTGCGAAAGATTTCTCCTGAAGCAATAGCGTTCTGGACCAGGGTGGCGCCTTGAGCAAAGACGCGTCCCGCACCGATGGAGTTGTGCCCCACCTCGCTATTGCCGAGATCGCTATCGCTTGGCATGCCCACCGCAGTTCCGTGGGCGAGCAGGGTGGTGAAGAGGGCGTGGTGGCGCAAAAAGTTCAGGGTGGGGGTGTGGGCAAGGGCCACCGCATTACCAAAGGTCTCGCGGCGTTCGCCAACGCCATCCATTACCAC
>JAHFAI010000023.1:5200-33574 GCA_023250635.1 Deltaproteobacteria bacterium
ACGAGGTCAATAAGCTATCAGCTCCCAAGCAGGCGATGAGCTCGCGATAGGTGGCAACGATTTCTCCGCGACTCGGTTTGGGGCCCGTGCGCCGGAGAATTTCTCCGGCTAAGGAACCGCGAGCTAACATTTCAGCATAGATTTCCTGAAATACCGCCTCTTCTGGTTTCCATGAGGCAAGGATCTCCCCGATACTTACACCTCGAGTATGGAGAGCATCCCGATAGGTCTGATCCTCGATCACATAGCTGAGTCCCTGATGCAGAGCTCCGTGAAGAATCTTCACTAGGCTCTCTTGGCTAATGGCTTGTTGTTGAGCAAGCTCGGTGTGTGGAGTTGCACAGAGTTTTTTAAGCACGCTGATAATAGCGCTGATTAGCGCCATATCTCCGCCGGGACTCTCTTGAATATCAAGAATACGAATTTCAATGGCATTACGTTCGAAACGAGCAATCGCGGCCCGAGAATTCAACCATTCATGTTGGAGAGTGCCCTCCGGATCAAAGGGGGCTATGGCCTTATACATAGGGTTGAGAATACGCTCTTCGTAGTCGTGTTTACTGCTCACCGCTTCGGGAATTCCCTCGCCGATAATGGCGCTTATTTTGCGTTGGTTGGCAAGATAGTAGTGCAGGCGGCTATCAGCATAGGGGCCTGCGGCCCCCTCCACCAAGGGTGAACTTGCTGCTAGGGCAGGGAGCAGCGGTAAAATTAGGCGAATCGCACTGTGCAAACGCACAAACTCTTCGTCCCCCTTAAAGGGCAAATTAAGGTGGGTCGATTGCACATTACCCCAACCATGGCCCTTGCAGCCAAAAATTCGATCATAGGTCTTATAAATCAGCGCATCTTCATCAGCCCACAGGCGCAAGCCATCTTTTTCAGGGGAAAAAAATGGATGCATCGCCGTGGGCATCAACACCGCATGGTAGTTTTGTAAGAAACGATTCATCCCCTCGATGGCGCTAACAAAGCTGCGATGCAGGGCGGGAAGGTTGCTGCTTGGACCATTGGCCTTAAGCTCGATAATATGCAATGCCAGTTCATTGGACCAGGCCACCTCACCTTGAGAAATATGCATGGTTTTCTCACCGGCAAGCTCGCTGAGCACGCGATTGCAGATCGGTAGTGGCGCCAAGCTGTTCTGATCCACGATCATATATTCAAGTTCAATGCCATAGGCGGCAAAGAGCGAAAGGATATTTTCCCGAGCCATCAGTATACTCCCATGGCAATGCGTTCCATCCGTTGGAGCATTGCCTTCATTATGCTCTCATAGAGCACGTTTTTAAGGACTACATCCTCGCATCCGGCATCGATGGAAGGATTGTCGTTGACTTCAATAACAAAGAATTTCCCGTCTTTTTCCTTAATATCTACGCCGTAGAACCCTTCGCCAATCGGGCGGCATACTTGCACGGCGATGTTCACCACTGCCGGGGGAGCTTGGCTCAGGGAAAAAGTCTCGACGAAGCCATCTTCCACCGCTCCACTCTTGCCTTGACGATAGATTTGCCAGTGGTTTTTTGCCATATAATATTTGCAGACATAGAGGGGTTTGCCATCAAGAATACCAACTCGCCAGTCAAAATCGGTGGGCAGAAATTCTTGCACAATAATTATATCAGAGTTTTCGAACATCAAGCGCAGCTTGCTGAGCAGCCCTTCGTAGCTTTCAGCCTTGCTTACCCCCCGAGAAAACGAGCTATCGGGCTCTTTAAGAATGGCTGGCAGCGAAATACTACTGAGTTTGTTTTTGAAGTCTTTCTTATGGAGCAGCAAGGTGCGAGGAGCAGGGATTTTGTAACGCTCAAAGAGCTCGGCCAAATAAACTTTGTTGGCGCAGCGCAAAATTGACAGGGGATCATCGATTACTGCCAAACCTAGGGCGTTGGCCCGGTGCGAAAAGCGAAAGGTGTGGTGATTGACGGCGGTGGTTTCGCGAATAAACAAGCCATCAAACTCGGGCAGGCGGTGGAAATCTTCCTTGGTAATAAACTCAACGTCGATATTGAGGCGATCAGCAGCCTTAAAAAATTCGCGCAGAGCTCGTTCGTTGGAAGGCGGTTGGGGGTCTTGGGGGTTGACTAAAATAGCGAGATCGAAGCGGGGGATTTTGACTTTTTTGCTGCTTTGCCTTTTTTTGAAATATTCATCAGCAAATTGTCCCAAAATTTCGCAATGGCTGGGAGGTACGTCACTTAAGCCGATGGGGCCAATGCTCTGCAGACGCCACTTGTCTTTTCTTTTGAACGTAGCGCGTAGGAGGGGAGCGCTAAAATGCTTATGGAGCTCATAGGCAAGTTTTTCATAGCGCAAAGCGACGTTTTTGCCAAAATAAATACTTAACTGAAAGTGCTCGCTTTGGAGATTTTTGAGGGATCTTTGGATGAGTTTATCGAGGCCAACGGATTGGAGCTTAAGAAAATGCTTGGCTTTCAAATCGAGAATGGTGGAGATGGTGGGCACCACTTTTTGGCCTCGGGCTGAAGCGAGAAGAGAAACATAATAGCCGGCTGTTTGATATTGATAGGAGCGGCAGAGATTGAATACCTTGAGCGAGCGTTCGACATAGAGAGGCTTAGTCAAAAAATCGGCACTGGAAACGATACTTACTCCTTTAAGGACGCCATTCCATTCATCAGCATCATCAACTACCATCAGCGTCTTCATGCTTCCCTCGGCGAAATAATCATCAAATTTGCATCGTAGGTTACCACCCCGAGGAGAATCGAAGCCATTAAATGGCCGAAATCGACCAAATACGATTCTTCCCCCCGGCTAAAAGGATTGCGTCGAAAAGGATCGTTAACGACCACTTGCTGGCTTTGCTCCTCGTAACCACTGAGCACCACAAAATGTCCGGCAGGGTAGCCGCCGATATCGTCATCGACGTTGGTCAAGGGATTTTCCCGGGCCGTACTATAGAGATAGGTGCTGCTTAGTGCTGCAATAATCGGCTTACCTGCATTAAGATAGTCTAAAATTAGCTGGGGAACGAGGTCGGTAAAACGAATAAAGCCCCCATCTTTCAGAAAGCGGACGTAAGAGGCGGAGGCTAAGCCCAGTTTTTGATCAGCGCTCTTGCGTTGTGCTTGGAGAATGAGCTTGGCCGATAATTCCTCGGGGCTTAGATCAAACCAGGTGGGATCAAAAACCTGGAGATTATAGGAGTATATTTCTACGTTAAAGCCACGACTCAGCGCGTGGCAGCCTAAGTTGACGCTGAGGGTGCCGCCATCAGCCAACATTTGTATTTCGCTACGCAATTGATTGAGACTCACCACATTACCATAAAAACGGTAAATGCTTTCTAAGCAGGTGGGACCACAGGTATCCTCGGTGGGTTGCGGCGGCACGGAAACGGCAAGAAGCATGGGAGCGATTCCTTATCAAACATAAGAATCGAAGGGTGTATACCCCTCAGGCTTTGGTCTGCAACAGTGTCGAAAGGAGCGTTTGTCGATTGTACTCTGGATAGACCTTAAAGGGAAAAAAACTCCTTTACCTGGAGTTTCTGCGCCATGGTGTCGGCGTAACCTAAATCGATAAGTGCTTTGAGATAGGGGGGCTCAAATAACAGATAGCTGATGAGATCGCCGGTGTCACTGGTTGAACCCAGCCCCTGAATGAGGTGACGCACGGTACGGGGAAAGCTATCCACAAAACTGGTGGCTATGACCCCAAGATCTTGAGATGGGCGTAGCATCAGCACTTCCAGGGGTCTTAAGACAGTTTCCGCATCAGGGCGCAGCGCCTTGACCGTGTTATTAATCCGGCTCGAACGTTCGTAGTCGAGTTCCAAGGCATCGAGCAGCACCGAATTAAGCACCATGCTGGCGATGCGCCCGAGGGAGGGCTTGTGGGCCTGAGCTGGGCCGGGACTGAATTCACTTTTTTTGCGGACGGCAATAACCAAGAGTTTTTCAGCTCCCATATGTACAGCTGGGCTTAGAGGGGTGTAGTTGCGCAAACTACCATCACCGTAGTAGCTGGTATTGACCAAGACCGGGGGAAAAAGCAGAGGAATCGCAGCAGAAGCCATGATGTGCTTTGCTTGTAGATGGGTTTTGATGCCAAAGCGATCAAGACGTTTCCAGGGCTGGATAGCCTGCTCGGTCTGAAAGAAAATCTCTTTATTGCCCGTGGAATAATTGACCGCATTGAGTCCGACGCTATGGATATAACCGAGGGCAAGGTTCTCCTCGACTTTTTGAGGGTTAAATTCCCGATTGATCAAGGTAAGAAGCGGGGTGGTATCCAGCAAGGCGCGGGCCCTCTTGTCTCGATAGAGATTTCCTGAAACTAAATCGAGCAACCAGCGTAGCCCCAAAAGCAGCAGGGGGATAAAGCCAACCTTATAGATATCTCGGGTCTTGAGTCCCAGCCACATGCTGCTTAAATTTCGTGAAGCGTTGATCATTTCGTCGGCGTGGGTGGCTAAATACGCGACATTAATCGATCCCGAGCTGCTCCCCGAAAGTACGGGAAAAGGCTGACTGATATGCATTTCCTGAGCTATTTCGCCGAGCGCACGTAGAGCTCCTGCCTGGTAGGCTCCGCGTGCGCCGCCGCCGGTTAGAACCAATCCGGTCAATTTCATAGTCCACTCCGAAGGATTTTCTTTAGAGAATCCTTCGGAGCAGAGGCAATAAAACTTAAGGAGTGGCCGGGCGGAGCAAGCCCTGACTGCTGATCAATTCAGGACAGGAGTAAGGAACCGCCAGTGGACAGCTATAGACCTGTCCCTTGGGGAGGGCATCGCGGTGGATAAACTCCGCCATATGGCAGACAAAATCCACCTCCTGAGCACAGCTGTTTTCGTCCACCACGTCGAGAAGCCAGCGCTTAGCAAGTTTCTCTCGTTGCTGGTGATCAACGGCTTCGGCGTAAGGACGAATTATCTTCAGGGCAGCAGGAATATCGCGGTTTTTCTTGGAGACAAAGAGTACTTCTTTAAGGAGTTTTTTGGTAATTTTTGTCATTTTTTCGAGATTGTTATCATGCAGCGCATGGGTGAAGTCATGAATGTCGCTCTGCAATTCGTGCTGTAGGTCCATCATAAAATAGCGGTGCGTTATATGTTGGGCCGAAAACAAATAGCCCTGACGGTCTTTGAGCTCTTTAAAATCCTGGTAGGAAAGCACGGTTTTCCAGCGATGCTTGCTGCCGGCATGAGCAACTTCATCGTTGAATTTAATGCGTTTTACATTGGCGGTGATTAGGGTGTGCAGGGGGACAAGTTCGTGGTTTTTGAGATAGTCGCTCACCAGTTTTTCCCGTTGCTCGAGCGAAGTCGGGGTGGAGGAAAACCAGCCGGTTTTCTCTGCCAAAAACTTCCCCTGAAGAATACGAGCTATTTCGCTGCGGCTCTCTATTCCCTGGGCGCTTAAGTCGATCAGGGCCTCATGCTGCCCCAAATACTTATGCAGGCTTTGCAATTCGCTTTTATAGGCTTTCACCTGACGATTATGGCGAAACTCGCGCCAGAAATTGCTAAAAGTTTCGCGGCTAGGAAGATACTCTGCGAGGGAGCGTTTCTTGCTTTGCCCGGTTTTTTCGGCAATGATCTGCTCCTGATAGGTTTTTACCTTGAGTTCCAGCATCTGGCTCGAAGATTTTTCCATGTGCTTGGCCATTTTGACGACGATTGCATCAAATTCTTTTTTGCGCGGATAGGACTCCCAAAGTTCATCAAGTAGAGATTTTTCGTTGCCCCTAATGGCGGCGAGAACTCCTTCATTGAGCAGGGATTTTGCTGAGGTGCGCAGCTCGCGGAGATGTTGTAGATATTTGGAAACCCCTATGTAGGTAAGCAGGGCAGCAGCGGAGACCCCCACTAAGGGGCCGGTAATAACCCAGGGGGAGATGCCTAGCAGTACTGCGGTTTTTGCTAATTCACTGCCCGCAGAGCCGCCTGAGCTAATGGAGGCAGAAAGGGTTATCCAGCTGATCATCTCAAACAGGTAGGCTTCTGCGGAGGCGACAATCAAGGTGTAGCCCAAAAACGGATAGCGATCCTTTAAATGGTAGCCTATCAAGATGCCACTCAACTGCGCCAGAGTAGTAAAAACAAAGCCACTAAAAAGCATTGCCACCTGGGAACCGGCGGAGCTAAAGGAGGTTAAACCACCACCCGTGCTGTAACCCGTCCAACTTTGGACCAGCATACCGGCGTGATTGACGGTGCTATTGGGATTAAGTACCTCGACAAAGCCAGCAAGATCGCCATGGCCACTAAATACATCGCGGGAAAATTGCACAAATACTTCGAACTTCACCACGTGCAACTCGGTTGCCGGGCTATTATAGAGCATACTAGCTACGGCGACCGATCCCGTTTCGTGAATCAGGGGGAAGAAGCCATAATTTACTAAAAATGAAGAAACAAAATGTCCATGAATCATTCCAAAAACTGACTGTCGGGTGGAAACCCCTCGCTCCAAGCAGAGCGCCTCCACATGAAAGGTTGACCACAGCTGTTCTTTGATCGCTTTGACCATCTCATCGATGGGGGGCAGTGCGGCTCGAGATTCGGGACTCAACTCCGCAACTCTCTTCGCCACTAAGTCTTGAAGCTTTCTACTTATTTCTTCCGATTTTTGTTGCCCACAAAATTCTTGTTGGAGTGCTTTAATCTTTGCCGCAATCGGAGTGTCGTTCTGCCCCCATATACTCGAAGCCCACAGCCAGATCCCCAGAAGTATACCAATCCTAAATATCGTCATACAGGCGTATTCCTTTCAGTAACGAGCTTTGCTTTTGGTTATTACTTCATAGGTAGGTTTCACGAGATTAGCAATCTCTAAGCAGCTTGCGGATCCAGCTCGAAGGCGCGAAGAATAAGAAATGCCTAAACTTCTGACATTTTTGCTCCGAAGAAGATTAAAATGCATTGGTCTTCCCCCCTTTTTTTACAGGGATGCCACTAATGAACGCTTGGTTAAAAAGCAAATTCTGGCAAAAATCAGCAGTACTATTTGCTATTATAGTCGCTGGGGGAAACGCCTCTCCAGGCTTCAGCAAAATTTTTGACGATGAGAGCATTCATAAGCGAGCTTTCGTACTGGCAGTCGAAGATCTGATGCGAGCTTTCATGGTGGACAAAGCTGAGATTGAGAAAAAAACCAACCGAGCTTTGGTTATTGGTTATTCGCAAACCCCTAACTTGCCACAAGATGTCCAAAACACGGTGTTGCAGCGCCTCGAGGAAGCAGGAGCCCTGGCTCCTAACCCCATTAACCTGCCACGCTGTATCGAATGCTTGACCGTACAGGCTGAAATCGAAGATGGGGATATCTACATCAAGCGGGGAGTAACCAAGTCGGAAGACCTCGAAAAGTACTTTGCAAAATATACCGCCAAGGCGTATGCCTCAATTAATCTCTCCTTTGTAGGCGACAAACTTATTCTCCATCTTTCAATTTACAACGCCACGGATCGTAACGTCATTTTTTCAAAAACCTATGATGCTTTTCTCAAAAGAATACTTGATGAAGAAGTAACCTTTGGAGTCAGTGTCGGTTTAATGACCCCCAAGGATGCGAACATTGCCCCCTTGGTCGGGGGTGGCTTTTCAGTTGGTCAATATATTGCTGGGGTTGGCAATATCGGTTTATCGGCGGGATCGTTTTCTAACTCAGACAAAAACTCGATTTCAATTTTTGGGGTTTTTGCCAATTTTAATCTCAATGAGACCTTTGGTCGTTACTGGCGCTTTGGTTATCTAACCTTTACCTCCAACTTAGGTTTTGCTATGGTAAATTCGCAGATTCAGCTCAATGCCGCTCCCGGATTGCAGCTTAATTTAGGCACTATTTTTCATTTTAATGTGACCTACGGAATTAATAAAAAGCAGGGTGCACTCAATCCTGCAGCTCCACCGGTAGCCAAAGCGACAATTGATCCCAACAAAGATATCCCTCCCTATATCGCTATGGCGGTGGGAATAGATTTATGAGTAAGCCCATCACCATTGCTCTCTCCAGTGTTTTTTGTCTCTTTACACTGAGCTCGTCTGCCTATGGTGAAAGCGCTTTTGGTTATGAATTCTTCGAAAAAGACAACTATTTGATTATCATTGACAAACGAGATAATCGTACCATTAAATTTGAAAACATTTATTCCTACGACAATTTCCGCGTGCGGATGGGGGTAAAGAAATCAGAAATAAGTCAAGAAAGTCTCCCGATCATAACCAATAAAAATGGTACTGTCGCCGGCCCTATCGATATTCCTAAATTTCTGCAAGAAACGAATGCGCTTTTTTTTAAGGGCGAGACCGATCAGGCCATGCAGCTGCTGCTCAGCGCAGAAAAATCGGTTCCCGATAATTATCAAATTAAGACGATGCTTGGTTCGGTTTTCTTTAAAAAGGGTGACAAAGTTAAGGCCAAGGAATACTGGCAGCTATCGATGAAGTTGAATCCAGCGCAACCCTCGGTGGTCAAAAGCCTCGAGGCTATTGATCAGGAAGTAAACCCGTGAAACTATTTCATAAGCTCTTTTTAGCCGGGCTACTTTTTGGGGGGCAGGGGCTATATCTTGGCGCTGGGCAAGAAAATGAGTGGGCACGGATTGAATTAGAAAAAAAAATCACTGAAGAGTTAACCAAAGACTTAGAAAAAATCCTCCCTCCTTCCCAATTTGCGGTATTTACCGACTTATCTTTTACCACTAGTGACGAAAAAACTCTCACCGAGCAAGAACAATACAATTCTTCCCACAACAGTGGCGGCAAAAATAATGAAGAAGCCCCTGCCAAGGTAGAAGTAGAACAGTTGCCAGGCTTTTCTCCACCCATACCCGAAGTGCCAGCTGGCAAAGAGAGCGTCGATCTTCAGGAAAAAATTGAACAAACCCGAGAAAAATACCGTATAAATAAAGAAATGATCATCGACTCAGTCAAAGTTACTCTGGTCGTCAATAAATCCATTGCCCCAGAAAAAAAAGAATTGGTTACTTCCATAGTTCAAGACAAGGTTAGCGCAAGTTATCGAGATAAGGGAACAGTCTCCGTGCTTGATGCGGACTTTACCGAGGGTCGCCTCTCGGCTCTGCCCAGTGATGCTGAAAGTAAAGCTCAGGATCCCCTCCAGCAGCTTAAAGAGGCTTTGCCAAAGGGAGTGAGCCTCCCCATATTCTTTGCGGCAATTGCTGGCGGTATTTTGCTACTGCTGATTCTGATGCTGTTGATCCGCCGTAAGACGCCACCGCCCACCCCCGATCAAACTCCGAAGCGTCGTGCAACTGACGAACCCAACGAGGAAAATGCTGCGGGCGAAAAAGGCGGCAAAGTCCCCGGTCCGACCAGCGATGAGGTTATGCAGGCAAATTTGCGGACCATCGACGAGCTGCTCGAGCTAATCAACAAAAATCCCTTGGTCTCGCGTAAATTTTTGCAAAAATCGCTGCCCCCCGAGCGCCAAGCTATTTTTTCTAACCTTCATACCAATGCGACTAAGGAGATCTTTGCGAAGCTCTTCGGAGATGACTTGCCGGCCATAGAACAAAGCATAGCCAAAGCCAACAGCAAGTATCAGCGCAATGATCTGGCCAAGGTAGTTAATAGCCTCCGACAGTACATCCATGTGCAATCGATTTTCGAGCAACGAAAATTCGGATTTCTTCATTTTATTATTGGCAATGAATTAAATCAAGCTGCCAAGGAACTCTCCCCCACTGAGCAGGGGATGCTTATTCCTTTTTTAAGCTCGCAACAATGTCAGCATTTTCTCTCGCAAATTGCTGCGGAAGAACGGGCCAAACTCATTGAATTTATGATGGAGCCACCGGCTCATACGCCAGAAGAATTGAACTCTTTGGATGAAAAGTTACGAGCACTATTTAGTCGCAATGTGGAGGAGATCTTTACTTCTAGTGCCCGCGAGCTCAGTCCGGTGCAGCTGCTCTTGGAGAATGATCCCGATATTGAAGCCATCGCCGGACTGTTAAAAAGCTCCGAAAAATTTGGTCAGCATCAGGAACTCAATAAATATTTGATTACCCTTGATGATATTCTCAACCTCGAACCTGAAAAACTTAAAAATATCCTCAACCGGGTAGAGAACGAGGATATAGCCCATGCCTTTGAAGAGAAACCCAAAGAAACTCTCGACAAGGTCTTAGCATCCTTGACCTCGGTGCGACGACAAATTGTCGACAATCTCTTGCAACACCATAGCGACGATAAAACAAAAATTATGGCAGCACAAAGCAAAATATTGAAGGCCTATCGTAGTGCCCAGAAGGAGAACAAATGAAATCACTTATCCCCCAACTAATCAATATTCTTGGGGTGCTCTTCACTATTGCCTGTATTGTGGTCTCGGAGCATATTGCCGAATTTTTTCCGCCGATCATGACCATAATTCACTTTCCTTCTTTTTTGATTGTTGGCTTTGGCATGATAGGTCTGCTTTTTGCTATCGCCCACATCAACGATGTGTTGTTTTTGGTTAAATCAATCGTGGGGAGCTCAGCGACAACCCTGCGCGGGCGACGTCTTTACGCCGACAAGATGGCGCCGCTGATTGCTAAAGACTACTATAGCAATCAACTGCAGCAGCTTGATCGCTATGTTAAAGACAAGAAGATGCCGCAAGTATGGCGGATCGTGCTCTCGCAATTGGAAGCAAAAATCAAGCCCAGCGATATTATTGTGCTGATAGAAAATCATTCGCGGCAAGTAGAGAAGAAATTTGCCCTAGTAACTAACGTGCTCTTTCGTCTTGGTTCACTTGCCCCTGCTCTTGGCTTATTCGGGACGGTGGTAGGGATGATAAAATTGTTGGGGCATCTAGAGGATTTTTCGGCAATTGGCAAAAACATGTCCCTGGCTTTAATTTGTACGCTCTACGGTATTTTCTTCGCGAATATCGTCATTTTCCCCTTGGTTGCAAAGCTTGAAAATATTAAAAACGGCAACAAAAAACTTCTCGAGGATCTCATTCACTGGCTGCAGTTAGTTGATCAGAAAAAGCCTTCTTTTTATTTCGAAGTTAATTATGAAAAAATGGGAAAAACAGCTGAATAGCGCCTTTATTTTAAAAAGGAAGAGCAGCGATGAGTGGCGGAATGTCTTCAGGGGATGGCGGTGGTGATATTCAAATCGATCAATCCGTATGGCTGACTAGTTACGCCGATCTTTTGAGTTTACTTATAGTGTTCTTTGTGATTTTAATGTCTCCTCAATCGATTAAATCTGAGGGACAGCAACAATCAAAAAAAGAGCTCGATAGTGCCATAGAAGAGCTCAAAGAAGAAATTAAAAAGAAGGATCTCGAAAGTAAAGTTGATGTTGAGGTAGTAGGTAATTCAGCCACCATCAGCTTGCGCGATAATTTGTTATTTTCTCCAGGTTCGGCGGCTATTTCTGGAGCAAATCAAGCTATTCTTAAACAATTAATTGTTCCTCTGCTCGGGACGATTTCTTCTCATAGTATTCAGATAGAGGGTCATACTGATGATCTGCCCATTAACAACAGCTCCTTTCGCTCCAATTGGCATCTTTCGTCGTCGCGAGCTATCGAAGTCCTCGATCTTTTTATTGTTGAAGGTTTTCCTGAGGCTAAACTCTCTGCTCAGGGGTTCAGTCAGTTTAAGCCAGCAGTTCCCAACATTGATGAGGATGGCAGCCCCTCAGCAGAAAATCGTGCTAAAAATAGGCGGGTGGTAATTCATGTGCAATAGGCTGAGGCTCCTTGCCCAGCTGCTTGGGCTGGGGATAGCAAGCGCTCTTTTTGCTGCTAAAACTTCTCGGCCAATGCAATTTCATTCTTCCCGGGGCTTGGCAAGCGGGGGCAGTATTCAGACTTCGAGCGTTGGTTTGGAAGCCTTTTTTTACAATCCAGCTGGATTTGCTTTTGAGCAAAAGCCCTTTCAGGATTTTTCCTTATTGAGCCCGATGGTGGTGGCGAGCGACGTGGTCAAAAAGTATATCCTCCATCCTGGTGAGATCAAAGTAGACGGTGAGAAAGACATCGATCTCATCAAAAAATACCAAAGTACTGCGATATTTGCCGAAGTACAAAACCTTACGGGGCTAGCGGGCAGGAATTTCGCCATCGGCATGTTTACCAACGTCGCTCTCGAGGTGCGATTTTTCACAGAACCTCAAGATCTTCTCCCCAGTGCTTATGCCGATGCCTCCATCTATAATGGCGGTTTATTTGCTCTCTATGAGCGTTTTTTTGGTGAGCGCCTGTTGCTTGGGGCCACCGCAAAGATCTTTAATCTCTCGCGTAAGGAAGTCAATATTTCTGCAGACGAGGCTATCGATATTGCGGTAGGTAACGAAAAATTTGATCGTGATAAGATGATAGGCAGCGGTGTGGGGACCGGTTTTGGTAAGGATATTGGCGCTATTTGGCGCACTCGCCATCGCACCTATGAAAGCCGACTTGGGCTTAGCCTGGTCAATGCTGGGGGGATTGTCTACCAAGGGCTGGCGCCACCCCCAGCAGAAATTCAGCTGATCAATGCTGAGGCCTCCTTGATCAAATCCATTGGCACACATACAGCGGTATTTTCTGGCGCAATTAACGATGTAGAAAATATCACTCACGAAAATAATTTTAAACGCCTCCACCTGGGATGGCGATGGCTACATAACCCCTATATAAGTTTGATGGTTGGTTTGAATCAAGGCTATCCAACCTTTGGAGTGAGCCTGGGACGGCGGATAATCTACCTCGATATAGCGCACTATGGGGTAGAACTGGGAACAAAGCCGGGATATATGCCCGACCAACGGACGGCTATACAACTGCGCCTAGGATGGGTGTTCTGATGAAAGAGAGGTATTTAAACCGCTTAGCTTTGCTCTTTTTATTGATGGGAGCTTGTGGAGACTCGAACTATTTTACGAATACCGCTGGCATTCACGATACGCAAATTGCCCAGGCGGGTATAGAAATCAGCCAGAACCAGTGGGATGCGGCGGAAGTGCGCACCAGGGCTATCCTCGTCGATGATCCTAATAGCAAGGGCGGCAATGGACTGCTGGTCAAAATTCTGCTGCACAAAGCAGGAACCTCTATCCTCGAATTGATAGCCAATAGCTTTGCCGATAGCAGCTCGGGAAGCAGTCTAACCCTGTTTGATGTGATGAAAAATATTAACGGTCTTGCGGATGAAGATGAAGCCGCCCTTTTTGCCGCAATTGTTAAGCTTAAAGTTTCCGATGAGCTGTCGGGAAACGACGCGGACAAAGTCCAAAAAAAATCTTTAGCCTATGCGGCCATAGCCTCAACCGCGTCAATGTTAAAACGTTTAGTGTACAATGCCGATGGACAGTTTGACCCGATTACTGCGGCAAGCAATCTGACACCAGAAAAAGTTGATAAAGTGGTGAGCACCTTACAAACAGCAAAACAATCCTTTGCTGATTCAGGTGAATTAACTAAGGAAACAGCCGTTGATGAGGCCTTGGCTAAGGTGGTAGATCCGACCACGGGCAAGGGCAATCAAGCAAAAATAATTGAGTACCTGGCAACTAAGGCAGGCTCGGGTTCCGCCCCAGATCTACCTTCCGGAGGAGGGTTTTAAGGTGAATAGCCTAATGGTGTGGATTCTTGCTCCTCTGCTCTTTGCCTGTGCCCACACTCGCGAGAAGGCGGAGAACTGTGGGGATGCGGCAAAAGGTATGATTCACTGTCGCTTGCATTACGATAACCACGAGTACGTGGAAGTGGACTATGTTTCGCGCGACCCTGGAGATAATGCCTGCGGTAATCATGAACCTTTATTAAGCGACGAAATCGTTACCAATAGCAAATATTTGCCAGAGATTGAACAGGTAGAGGAGGTGGATAAGCGCTTTTTTGGCTGCTGTTTCGATTCTTTTGTCGAGTATGGTAAGAAATATATGATGGTTAGTTATACCTATAACGAAAAAAATCTCGATAAGTCCAAAGAGCAATGTGCTCAGCATAAAGGCAAGTGGAATAACTCTTAAAATTATTTCCAGCGATTGTGTAGCCAAAAATATTCTTCAGGGCGCTGGCGAATACAGCCTTCGATAGTGTCATTAAACAATTGGGTAAAGCGACGAATATCTTCCTGGGTATCGCCGCTGGCCTGTAGGGATAAAGGCGGGAGAAATACCAGCTCAAGGCGACGAGGAGCTAAGCGTCGACAGTACATGGGGATCATCGGCGCGGGGCGTTTAAGCCAAATTGCCGCCAAACTGGTGTTGGTATGGGCAGGCTTGCCGAAGAAGGGGAATAGCGGCTCACCCGGGCGGGATTGATCGGCAACAAATCCGGCTATTTCTCCGCGATCGAGGGCCGCAACCATCCCCTTATAGCCATCGCCTTTATTGATACGGGGAATAGGGAGAAAGCCGTTGTTAGCTCGTAATTTGGTGATAACGGCATTGAGTGCGGGGGAACCGATTTTTTTGACCACCGCATTAGAACGGCGAATATGGCGAGAAATATACGACGACATTGCCTCCCAATTGCCCAAATGCATACAGAGAGCGTAAACGCCTTGGTTTTGTGCCAAAGCTTGCTCGAGAAGAGAACGGTTTTCTAGGTGAATTACTGCGTCAGGAAGCCTGCCATCTTGGGAACCTAGAAATTCCAAAAAAGTTAGAAGCGTATGGTAGAAGGAATCCCGGGCAAGCTTGGTTTTCTCTTCAGCGCTTAAAGAATCGCCAAAAGCGCTGGTGATGTTTGTGAGCATGAGCTGACGCCGGATGGCGAAGATATCGAAGAAAATATAGGTTAAGGCGCGCCCCAAACGATCGAGGCCCTTATTGCTGGTTCTGGTCAGCAGCCAGGAAATTACGGTGATTACTATGCCCATACTGAACTCTTAAGGTGATTACTGTGCGCAATTGGTTTTTGCTACGAGCCACTGTCTGACACAGCTGCGGCTACTCGTCAAGGTGCGAGCGCTGCCACAGCTCTGAGCGGAACCAATCGTGTGGTTATTAGTGAACAAGATGGTATTGGCAAGTTGTTCTTGGTAACTGAGGATCGAGACAAAAGCAGCTTTGAGACTGCCGCCATTACCACCCGAAATTTCACGCATACTAACTAAGGAGCTAATGCTGTGGGCCATCACCGCCAAGAGCTCATACAAAGCATGGGCGTATAGGTTGCCTTGGCTATCAGCGGTGAAAAAATTCTCGGCTTCCTGCGGGGAAATCTTGTAATCATGGTCCCTATCGGCCTGACGCATCATGAGGGAAAAAGTGGCCAGACTCGCCACCCCAGTAAGAATGACCAGGGCAGAGGTGGTGGTCGGCCTTAAGCGGTAGAGTCGTGTGGGGGCCTGTGCTTTTGCAGCTGTAGCGGTGTCCACCTGGAAGGCCGACCACACCGCTACTTGTTGGTAGATACCGATGTTGCCGAGGGCCGTGGCTTTTCGGGCAGCATTAATTAATCTTTGGAGCCCCGGGTCAACGGAGCAATTGCCGAGGGGGCTGGCGCTGTGGGAGTCGTTTGACTCAGCTCTCGGCTGGTCAAGGGCAAGCAGTTCACGGGTAAAGTCCACCAGGTCGATCCCCTCTTTTCCGAGGCCAGCTTGGACGATAAGAGGCAGCACTTGGGTGGCTTCTTCTTCAGAGCTTATGCTAAAGAGCTCGGTCATCTGCTTAGTAAAATTGGGGTGAAAGGGATTAGCGTGAAGGATAAAGTTTTTTTTGCTCGCTCCGAGGGCCTCCATCAGGAATTGAAAGGCTTTTGCAGGTTGGTTTTGTTCTAACTGCTGGAGTGCGCGGTCGATGGTGGAAGAAGTGCTGGGGCTGTTTTGTTTGGCAAGATTGTGGCTGCCACAGGCAGTGCAGACCATAACAACGCAAAGGGGAATATACCCATGCATCAGAGGGCTCTCTCTCGTCCACAGCTAAGCAGAGTTATGACTTCACCGCTGGCCAGTGGTATTTTGTACCTAAGCTCCCCGTGCAAATAGCGTTGCCGCTGATCGTCGGCCGTGTAGGAAGCCCCAACTTGCAAGGCCAAGGTGGCAAGCCAGGTCTGCCATTCTGCCGAACTCATCCCCCAGAGGAAGGGCTCTTGTTGATGCTGCAGCCAGCATTTTACGAGACTTCGTTGCTGAGTAAAGCCAATATCTCCGCGAAGATTTGTCCCCATATAGGTGCAGATAAACCCTGGTGGCATGGAGAAGAGATGCAGTAGGGAAAGTGTCTCAGCCACGGCACTCAGCGGCAAATACATAAACAAGCCTTCTGCGACCAGCATCGTCGGTTTAGCAAAGCTAAAGCCCTCGCTTCTTGTAAGCACTGATTCCAGGCTTTCCTTGGCAAGGTCGGCGGGAATGAGTTGCAGGCGGGGCACCATCAGGTCGAGACGTTTGATCATAGCTGCTTTGAGAGTTTGGGTAGCAGGATGGTCAATCTCCCAGACTCGTGGGGAATTCGCCTCTAGTGCTAGGCGTATTCCCAGGGTATCTGCTCCCGCGCCGACAATAACCAGTTGGTTTTTTGCAGCTTGGCGAACCAGATCTTCGATTAAGCGCTTACGCAGCAGCACATGCAGCAGTAATCCCGGGACACTCATATATTCAAGGACGGCAAGAGAGCGACGAATACCCGAGCAACGAAGGAGGCGGCGAAGGAAGCTGGCTATGCGCGGTCCCAGAGCTTCCCCGAGATATTCGTAGCTTAAACGCGCTTGCTCGGCTGCCAAGAAAGATCGTAGTACGGGATCCTCCCCCGAGTAGACCAAGCATTCGGCGATGAGTAAAGCAGTGCTGCTTGCTTTGGTGGTATGCATGCTAAGGGCCCGCTTATTATACCCATCGGGTATACATTTCCTTTAACAGTTCTTTTCCCCTACTATACTATGAATTTATAAATTATGAAAATTTCCTATTTTGCAAGGAGCCACTAGTGAAACTACTAGGGATGCTACCATCATGGTTGCTTTTCTGCGGATTTTCATGCAGGTCTTTTGCCTATGAAGATCTTCATTTGTATCTCGAAGGTGAACTGAGCAGCTTGCAAGCTGCAAATCACCGCAAAGTCGATTTTGGAGAAAGTCATGTAGAATATCACGAAAAAACGGTGGCCGGGCGGATAAATACTCGGGGGCAACATTGCTTAAAAGCTGAACGTAAATGCTTTGGGGTAAGCCTCAGCGATGAGCTGCCCGATCTTGGCCGACATTTTAATTTGGCTAGTTTGAGTGGCGACCATGGTTATATTAATTATGTTCTTGGCCTAAAATTTATGGAAAAAATCGGCCTTAATGGGCTGAAGCATCGCTATGTGCATCTGCATATCAACGGCCAATCCTCTGGTCTGTATCTTTTACTTGATGAACCAAAAAATGCCCTGATCACCGGAAAAAAAGCTGAGTTCATCGGTCGGCGTCAACATTGGCCAAAAAAATCAAAGCTTGTATACAGTGATCCCCAGGCATCCATAAATGGCGAAAGCTATCTTAAAACTTTTGAGATGATCGTGAAGGCTTCGGCTAAGTTGCATGGACAGCATAAATTCCTCTATCTGCAACAATCTATGGATTTCACCTCCTATATTGACTGGCTGGCTACCAATTCCTTACTGCAAAACGGCGATTACGATGATGAGCTGTTTTTTTACGTAAGCAAGGCTGATGCCGCCCAGGGTCACAGGTATTTTCGCTTTATGGGCTGGGACTACGAAGATCTCTTCAGCAAGCCTCACGTAATCAACCGCATCGTCCATCCCTTTCAGATTAAGAAGACCATGCTCCACAGTTTGGTACAAAAAATTGACTATGCTATTTATCG
Organism: Deltaproteobacteria bacterium; assembly: GCA_023250635.1. Classification (GTDB taxonomy): domain Bacteria; phylum Bdellovibrionota_B; class Oligoflexia; order Oligoflexales; family Bog-1112; genus JAHFAI01. The sequence goes on from JAHFAI010000023.1 coordinate 22,946, forward strand.
TGATTCCTATTTGTATAGTTTTTTTAAAGAACGTTTGCGATATCTAACAAACACTGTCTTTAACGAAGCGGCGGTTGCAGCAATATTTGCAGAGCTTCTCGATGAAATAAGCCCGTTCTTGCACGATGAGGTACTAAGTTCTTCCCGTCATGACCAAGCCGCCCAGGGGGTTTATACCAGCGGGTATATTACGCAGTTAGCGAATTCTCGCTATCAGCAGCTTATGGAGCGCAGCCATTATCTTGCTAACAGTCATTAATCACTGTTGTTTTTCGCCATATAGTGAAAAACCCTTCAGTTCCCCCCGAAAACACCGATGGACGGTGAGATCGATAAAAAAAAAGGGGGGAGCCCAATGAACTTCAAAATTTTATCCCTAGTTTGTGCTGCTGTTTTGCTGAGTTGGTGCACCAAACATGATGTCCCAACCACACCGGAAACTCCCGTTAAGGACGAAGCCAAAGAAGGAACAGCGGTAAAAGATCCTCAAGCTGCGGCGAATGAAGTCACGGCTGATCCCGCTTCGGCAAAAGATCCCTTGGCTCCGCCCAAGAAGCCTAAAGATCCCCTTGCTCCCAAGAATCCTAAGGATAAAGCAAGCTCGGCAAGCGGTAAAAATTTGCTACCTGGCTCTACCGCTTCAAGCTCCGGGCCTGCCTGGGATGGTAAAGCCAAAATTGGGATGGTAATCACCGCCCATAATCGTCCTGAGTATTTACGCATTGTCCTCGAGTCACTTAAGTACTCGAATCTCAAGGCCGGAGACATCAAGTTATTTTTGGTGGACAGCAAGAGTGATGACAAGCGGACGGCACGGATTATTAAGAATTTTTCTTCGGCGGTAGTGCCGGTAAAAACCTCCTCGTTCACCCGTGATGATGGGGTAGTTTCTGGAGCTTTGCTGGGTTTTGATGAGCTGGTTGATTCGGTACAATATCTGACGACGGTAGATCAGGATGTTTATTTCAAAAAAGGCTGGGTTGATGAATTGATCAATAAATTTGAAAAAGTTAATGCTGAACAAAAGCTCGAGCAGAAATTTGTACTAACGGGATTTAATGATTCTTCCACGGGGACCAATCCGTTAATCAAGTGTTACCGGGAGGGTAAGGAAAGTAGCGAGAACCCTGAGTACTGCGAAAAATCGCAAATTAGTGGGGTCCATTATTTTTTCTCCGCCTCTTACTACAAGAACTTTATCGGCAAATGGCTGCAAAAGAGAGGAAATAAGTCTGGGGGATGGGACTGGGCCTTGTCCAAAGATATTCGCAAAGCTAATGGTAAACTGTTTAGTATCTCTCCTTCCTTTATTCAGCATCTTGGCTTTGCCGGTGGCAAGACGACTCCCGACGGTGACAATTTAGAATTTGCTACGGATTTTTAATCCCCCGTCCCCTCGTCATCCTGAGCCCCCCCTTCGTCATCCTGAGCGCAGCGAAGGACCTCCAAACTCCCTGACTTACTCCATTATCCCTTTTCCCCTTCTAGACACAAAAAACCCTAAAGTTTTCCTGCAAACTTACCGAAAAAACTCCACTGAGTCTATTTCTCATCCTCTCAGTAGCAAGGAGCATAAAGTTATGTTCAGCAGACCTCTATTCCTCCAATTAACAAGCCTAGGGATCGTGCTTTGCACAGTCTTTTCCTGCAAACTCAAGACCAGACCACCCCTAGATGAGCTACAACCTTCCGCTTCCTCTTCCCCATCTATGCCCAATGCTGGCATGCAGATCGGCGGACTAAATCTAACTGGCAATGAAAAAATCATCATCATCACCGATCGCTATATCGACCCTAAAACCTTAGCACGCATAGGCGAAACCATAGGCAAGAAGAGTTTAAATCTTACCGACGACGCCGCTAATACCTCAGCTGTCGCCCTCCTCGATATTTTTGCTACAGTAACTGCAGCCGGGAGTGCAGCGCTGATTACTCACAAGGTACAATCAACACCAAAAAAAGCAGGGATTGAAACCAACAACGCGCTTGAAACTGCTCCGAGTAGAGAGGAGCCAGCAGCCCCCTCAATGCGAAATAGAGAGGGCGTCTTCCCAACGAGAGAGCGTAAAGTTCCTTCTCAACTCTCACAAAGAGAGAGCCCTAGAGCCGTGGAACTAAGACAGAGGGTGAAGAGCGCAAGCGCCTCATTAACTCAAGAAATGAAAGGAGCAAGCACTGCCTCCACCAGTGAAGTGCCTGGAATAGCAATGAAGAGTGACGAGTTAGTAAGGGAAGTAAAGAATGCGCTAATAGAAGAGCAAAGATCTTCTTCTCCTAAACAATCGTCTGCGACAGCGAATTCACTCGCGGCTCCTCCTCAACATGAGGTACAAGACCCCCTCACACAGACCTTGAACCAGGTAGAAAAGACGCTTATAGCTACTCCTGAGCCCACCTCAGCTATCACCACTGAAGAAAAAACAAAAAAAACAACACTCCGATCAGTATCGATAGAAATTCGAACGAAAATACGATTTTTACGACTCTTAAAAAAACGCAAGACCATCACAAGCGAAACTCCGACAAGCACAGCTGGTTTATTAGAACAAAGTCAACATCTCCAAAAAGAATTAGGAGAGGGCATAGAGGGAAGTACAAAAAAATTAACCGCATCTACTACACAGGGAAAACCCATTGATTTAGAAAAAATAGAGACTCTTGTAAGTGACATAGAAAATCTCCCTACAGCTGCTGAAACAAGCGCTGTACTAAGTCGATCTCAAGAATTAAAAAGAGCGGATGAGGCACTTGGAAAACCGCCTGGGGATAGACTTGAATGGTCTGTATCAGACACATCCACTAGGTTAGATGAGAGTATTTCACGCCTAGAAAAACTTGAGCCTCTCCCCTCAGAATTACAGGGTGTCCATGATGCTTTAACCACGGCAAAGCACGAGATGGTCAAGTCACAACACGAAATATCTGTCTCTCAAAAATTGGAAGACGTAGCTGCAGCTCAAGCAGCGGGAGACCCTGCTGGCATCACACAAGCTGAGGCTGACCTCAGAGGACAAACCGTGCAGTCATTAAACGATACAAGCGTTGTCTCTGTAGAGGATTTTTCTCGCCCCAAGGTTACGGAGATTGCAACTCAGACACCTGAGGGTGAATCACTAGTAGTGATAGGCTCTCCTGAAGGCGTTGCTCAAGCTATAACCTCCCTGAAGCCCCTAGGGATCTTGCCTGCTATAAAACCATTACAGCCAAGTAGTAAGAAGACCCCTCTTCCTCCTATTCTTCCTGGAAAGCAGAGCGTTCTTGAACAGGCAGAGACAGTGAGCTCTGGTCAGGCTATCCCATCCACAGCTGGCCCACACTTGCAAGCACAAGCATTTATTGATCCCATAAAACTTTCTGCAGGATCGATAAAAGCTGCTGATCTTAAGGAAATAATTAAGACACACTTCACAACAAATGGTGATGATTCGATTTTAAAAATAGAAAACATTGGCAGCTCCTCCGAGATCAGAGGGGCTCTTAGGGAGATAGCGACATCAGAGACAGATTTCACAATTGAATTCAAAGCCGCTTACTGTCTTATTAGCAAAAAGAAATAGATCATGCCCGGGCCGTCACCTACGGAACTGATCGGACGATCTCCTCCCCTCTCAATAAAAAACTCGTTCTTCCCCCCACCAAGGCTCCCCGCCTATTTCTTCTTAACCACCACGCCTTTTGCCTGCATCAGGCGTCGGTACTGCTCCTGCAGTTTCACAAATTCGGGCGAATTAAACTCCTCGGCACTCAGGGTCTCCACCTTATTGCTAAAGCGGAATGAAATCTCGAGGCCTTGGGGGCTATCCTTTACCTCACGTTTGATCAGCAACCATTTTGAATCCAGCACCGTATTAAGCGAAGCCACCTCGTGGGTAGGATGAAAATCCTGATAGAGCAAGGTGGATTCAGTGCGATGAAAACCAAAATCAACCCCCGAAACCCGCTTTTCCTGCTTCAACTCAAAAAGCCCGGCAAAGGGCGGGTAGAGTTTAATAACCTTGCCCCCCGGGGTATCGATGGCTGACGACGGCTGATGCCACTCGAACTCCATCTCATAGGGCTCTACCTCGCGCTGCCAAAACTGCGGCAACTTGGTAAAGCGGTAATCAAGGAAATTACCCGCATGCCAACTGAGGATCTGCCGCTCGTTCACTTCCCGGGGGTTGCGAAATAAACTTGGCAGCAGCTGAGCCGCAACGATGCCACTAAACTCATGTTTACAGTGGACAAAGCTGATATCGTTCACCATCTCAATCCGGCAATGCTCACGAAATAAACTCGCCGCCTCCACCAGGGAACGAACCCGCTTAATTGAGGCACTCTCCGCGAACACCAGAGCATCGCGATCACTTATATCGCCGAGAGCTTCGGCAATACTTGCGGTGTTGGTGGGATCGATGAAATATCCTCCCTCCTCATGGATATAGACGATGGCATGGTTGGAGCCAAGATACAGCGACTGCTCTAAGCCCACATCCCCACGCCGGGCGGGGTTACCGCGGTTAACCACCGCATAATAGGCTTTGATCCCCAAGAGCCGCGCCACCTTGACCGTAAGCAGGCTAAAATCCTTGCAATCACCATAATCAGAAGCCAGAGTATCTACGATTTTTCGTGGAAGAAACTTGCCTTCGTTAGTACGAAAATCTCCCATATAACGCACCAGATTACTAATTTCTGCCATGGCGATTTCTAGTTGTTTGCGTTGCTCGCTAGCTCTCTCTTTAATCTTTGTAACCAAATCGCTCAGCACTTTAGGAACTTCCCCATTGAGGCGGGACTCCACCTCTGCACCCAGGGCCTTAAAGGGGGCGCTATTATAGTCCCTATGACTGCGTAATAACAGCAGGGCTCCCCGACCACTGTAAGAGGAGAGATCCTCGAAGCGCGAACCTTCGGCATAGTCACTCTTGACCTTTGCTTCGAGATGAAGACCTTCTGTACCTTTCTTGCGGGTAATACTCCAAAAGTTGTTATCGTTGTGAATCAGCTGTTCCAAAGGAATCTCGCTATCCACCTGCAAACTCGAACCCTTGGCAACAAAGGGAAAAGGCGACACCCCATACCATTCAAAATAGCCAGGAATAAAGGGGGTACGGGTCTCCCTCACTTCATAGCAGAGGCGTGCGCCCTTACGAACTTCGGGAAAGGTAATGGTATGCTCTTCGATATCACTAAAAGCCGAAAGCGAAGTAGTTGCCATCCCCCGCATAATATTGCTGGGATTTACCGGAGTTTTTTTGCCCTCATGTTCCACCCAAGCCACCAGGGATTTTAGGGTAGTGCTAGCTAGATCCACGGGGTACTTGATCGTTCCCTGGGAGATAGCCTCATCGCTGTCATCAAGAAGTATGCGGCAGACTTGGGAATGATAGTCGTAGGTATAGTCTTTTTTTACCGAGAGACTATCATGAAATTCCAGTAAAACGCTGGCCTCACTCAAGAGGGCAGGTCGGGCAAAAAGCGGGGAAAACGAAGGCAAAAACACCAAAGTAACGAGAAGTACTAGCGGTTTATACATAAGCGAACTTCCTCAAAAAATTCAAGAGAAGCACTTTTTATAGCAGTATTAAGAGGGGAGAGCTAATACATTTAGTCGCTGGCGCGAAATAGCATATTTCGTGCCGCGACGTGTCCTGAGGAGCAAAGCGACGAAGGATCTGTCACGTGATATCCGGATGTTATGTGAAAGATCCTTCCTCACTGCGTTCGTCAGGACACGGCGCTGGCGCTTTCGCGCCAGCGCCTATTTAGTGCTTAAATCCAGCTTGGGAGGTCCTTCGCTGCGCTCAGGATGACGGAGACGCGCGCCCCCGTCATCCTGAGCGCAGCGAAGGACCTCCCAAGCTGGTCTTCAACTAACCAAACCTTAAAACTTCCCATGCCACACTCCTTTGACTCACCACGAGGAGATAGCGATGCATAGACAAAAACTACTTCTTTCCCTTGTTGCTTTTTTCACCATTTACTGCCCCTCCTTTGCTAGTTCAGCTCTCACCAGCGAGGAGCTAGCCTTAAAAAGACAGCACTGCGCCTACGTCCAGCAGCTGGAATCAAGCCTCGAGGTTCAAAACGACTACTTGCTTGCCAGAGCGATCACCCCTAAACCACAGCAGATATTTGAATACTATTTTTCTGACCCGCTTTCTTTCGTCAAAATGCAAATCAAGAAAAATACCCTCACTTTTTATTTTTATTCTCTTGCTAACTTACGAGAATTATCCAGAGGAAATTTAGGCAAAAAATACCAAGATCCCCAACGCTGCTCCGCTATTTTCCGTGCTGATTTTGCTCATATCGGCTTGCACCGTAACCGCGATGAAACCGACCTGCCTCATATCCATATTAATTTCCTGGATTGCCCAAAAATTGCTTATGAACAGCTTGTGGAAATCAGTGAAGACCTGCTGAACGACGACTTTATTATTGAACAGGAGCGGGAAGACTTACTCCGCAGCTTCCAGGAATATTTGGACCAGCAAGCCGACAAGTGCTAAGCTGATCCCAGTTACCCGCAAACGAGGGCAGACGATGGATCCCTTCGCGCTTTTTCAGCAGTGGTTTTCCACTGCCCAACAAGATCCCCGCTTAGGCGATGCCAGCGCCTGCACCTTAGCCAGTGCCAGCAAGGAAGGACGCCCCAGCGCCCGTATGGTCCTGCTTAAGGAGGCGAGCGAACGGGGCTTCGTCTTCTATACGAACTATGGAAGTCGTAAGGGGCAGGAGCTGAGCAACAATCCCTGGGCGGCCCTCTGCTTTTATTGGTGGTCCTTAGGACGGCAAGTACGCATTGAAGGCAGGGTTGAGCTGCTCAGCCCTACCGAGTCGGACGCCTATTTTGCTTCACGCCCTCGCCAGAGTCAGCTCGGTGCTTGGGCCTCCCCGCAATCTCAACCCTGCACTCCCAAACTTTTGTCACGCCGCTTTGCGGCTGTTTCCCGAGAATTCGCGGAGCAAAAAATCCCCCGCCCCGCGTTTTGGGGGGGCTGGCGTCTCCTCGCCGAGCGCCTAGAGTTTTGGCAAGCGGGAGAGGCGCGCCTCCATGATCGTCAGTGTTACGAGCGCTTCGCCACAGGCTGGCGCTGCCAGCAGCTGTTCCCTTAGACGCGCCAAAGCGCAACTTTAAAAAGTGATGAGTCCTGGAGCACGCGGACATAAAGTCACATCGCGAATGTTCTGCATCCCGCTCACATACATAACCAAACGCTCGAAACCAAGCCCAAAACCAGCATGGGGGACCGAGCCAAAGCGCCGCAAATCCACGTACCACTGGAGATCAGCAAGGGGAATATGCAAGGCCTGCATCCGTTGCTCGAGTACCGCAACCCGGTCTTCCCGCTGAGAACCTCCGATAATTTCGCCTACCCCGGGCACCAGCACATCCATTGCCGCTACCGTCTTTTCGTCATCGTTAAGACGCATGTAGAAGGCTTTTAGATCCTTGGGATAGTTGTAAACTATCAGCGGACCGCCCACCACCTGCTCACATAAGAAACGTTCATGCTCGGTTTGCAGATCACTTCCCCAGGCTACCGGGTAGTGAAACTTCTTTTGCTGCGGCGCAAGTATTGTAATGGCTTCAGTATAGGAAATCCGCTGGAAGGGGGTCGCGGCTACTTTTTCTAACAGTGCCACGTCGGGGCTCTTGTACAGCCCAGCTAACAGCCTGAGATCCTCAGCGCTGCGTTCCACCGCCTTAGCAATTACCCAGCGCAAAAAATCCTCAGCCAGATCCATGTTATCCTCAAGATCAGCAAAGGCAATCTCCGGCTCCATCATCCAGAATTCAGCAAGGTGACGTGCGGTATTGGAATTTTCAGCACGAAAAGTCGGGCCAAAGGTGTAAATATTACCAAGGGAGAGCGCTAAAAACTCCCCTTCCAGCTGGCCGCTGACGGTAAGGTGGGCGGGCTTACCAAAGAAATCTTTGCTGTAGTCGATTTCGCTGCTGTTGGGCAAGCGCGGGGGGTTTTTCATATCCAAGGTCGAGACCTGAAACATTTGCCCTGCTCCCTCGCAATCACTTGCGGTCAGAATAGGGGTCTGCGCCCAGACAAAACCACGTTCTTGGAAAAACTGATGTATCAAAAAAGCCAGGGTATTACGCAGACGAAATACCGCTCCAAAAGTATTGGTACGCGGACGGAGATGGGCGATCTCGCGCAAAAACTCCAGGGTATGCCCTTTTTTCTGCAAGGGATAATCCAGCGGCGAAGTTTCACCGATTACCGTGAGCTCACTTACCTGTAATTCAAACTGTTGCCCAGCCCCAGGGGAGGCCCGCAACAAACCGCGAGCACTGATCGCCGCGCCCGTAGCAATATCCTTAAGCAGCGCAAACGCCGGGGAGCTTGCATCCACCACCAGTTGCAAAACAGCCGCACAGGAACCATCGCTGATACTTAAAAAAGCAAAATTCTTGCTTTCACGCTTAGAACGTACCCATCCCGAAACGACGATGTTTTGATCAGCCTCGGCCGCAGCAAGTAGCTGTTTAATACTAAGACGTTTCATTGCAAAAACCTTTCATAGGTAGCGACCGTATCGTGGACAAGACGATCCCAAGTAAAAGAACGAGCATGCTTGATACGCTGCTCCCTACGCTCTGCTGTTTCCCTGCCCAGTTGTGCGAGGGTCGCCCGCAAACCTTGAGCCATGGCCTCCACATTAAGGGGATCGAAGTAAAAACCAAACTCACCAGCAATTTCGGGCAGACTGCTGCTCTCACTGAGTAAGACGGGGCAGCCGCAGGCCATGGCCTCAAGGGCAGGCAAACCAAAGCCCTCGTACAACGAGGGAAAGACCAGCAGCTCAGCCAGGGAATATATAGTGGGCAGATGGGCATCGTCAATAAAAGGCAGCGCTATCACCTCCGAGCCCTTGTTTTTTGCCGCCAAGATCAACTGCCCGAGCTCCGCTGGAGGGGTGGAAATAACCAGGGGCAGGGACACCTGGCTTCGCTCGTAGGCCTCGAGCAAGGCTCGATTGTTTTTGTGGGGACGGGAACTCCCTAAGCAAAAAATAAAACTCTCGGGCAAGCGATAATGTCTCTTTACGAAACTTCGTGACAAGGGATCTTCCACCCGTTTAAAACTAGCGTCTACCCCATTATAGGTGACCACTACCTGATCAGGCTTTTTACTCAACCAACGGCATAATTCTCCCTGGGAGAAACGCGAAACCGTCAGCACCAGCGGCGCTCGCCGCGCCACCCGCTTAACCACCTGCTCATAATAAAGGCGATGGAGAGGGGAGTAGTAGTGAGGCAGGGCCAGGTGGTTAAGATCATGGATGGTCAAGAGTTGAGGAATCGAGCAGCCCAGCAGAGCCACAAACGAAGGCGAATGAAAGAGATCAATACGCTGCCGCCGCAATAGGCGCGGCAATTCTCCCTGCTCACCGATACTGATCCATGGCGAGCCACAGGTGATGAAAGTAGGCTGCCGCGCTGCCTCATTCCCCAACAGTCCGGGTAGGGGAGTATCCCTGCCCACCAGCACAAAAAGCTCGAGGGAGCTCTGCTCCTTGACCAAGCCGCGCAGCAGCTGCAAGACATAGCGAGCGATGCCATGCATGGCAGTACCAGTGAGCATGCGGGCATCGATGGCGACGCGCATGGTAGCCTCCTTCCCTAAGTGCGACCGAGTTGGCGAAGCTCTTCCCCTACGGAACTTAGCTCCTCGCTTAACTCGAGCCAGAGACTTTCGCTACCTTCAAGCTTTTCAGCCCAGGCGCTGCATTGGCTCTGTAAGTCATGAAGCTTGGCGAAATCCTGTGCATGCTGGGGATCAGCCATGGCTTGATCAAGCTCACTCACCTGCACCTGCAAACCAGCGATTTCGGCTTCTAGTTTACTAAGCTGGCGTTCCAGAGATTCTCGTTGTTTTTTGAGCTGCCGAGCCTCCTGTTCGCTGCTTGCCCGCTGCGCGCTTTCTCTGCTACTCGTCGCGCTTTTTACCTTCGCTTCATCTTCCTCGGGAGCAAGCACATTGGGAAATTTAGCTGGCCCTGCCAGACGCATATAATCTTCTATCCCCCCCGCAAAGAGCATAGAACGACCATCTCCGGTCATAACAAAGACATGGGAACAGACCTGACTGATAAAACTACGATCATGACTCACAAAAATCACGGTACCTTTGTATTCTTGCAGCGCCTTGGTTAAACAAGCCGAACTCGCTAAATCAAGATGATTCGTCGGTTCGTCGAGCACCAGAAAATTAGCTTGACGCGCCAAAATAATCGCCAGACCCAAGCGGCTTTTTTCGCCACCGGACAGTACTTTTACCGCTTTAAACACATCATCGCCGCGAAATAAAAACGCCCCGAGGATTTTACGGCCTTCCCCCTCGCTCACCGCTGTTTTGCTAAGCAGGTTGTCGAGCACCGTCTCGTTGCGGGAGAGCTCGTCCAGTTGGTACTGAGAGAAATACGAAATAAGCCCCCGCTCAGCTTTGATGAAACTCCCCCCCAACGCGGGGATTACTCCACTGATGGTCTTAAGCAGGGTGGACTTGCCGATGCCGTTTGCACCAATAATAGCGATTTTTTGCCCGCGCTCCACCTGGAGATTGACGTCGTGATGCAGGGGCTGCTGATAACCAATGCTGCCATGCTCAACCCGAAACACCA
>JAHFAI010000001.1 GCA_023250635.1 Deltaproteobacteria bacterium
ATATTTTTTCATACCGTGCCAGTCGCACAATCCGCTGCCAGCTCATACGTTACCCAGTCGGCGTCCGTCGGCACATTACTAGAGCTCAATAACGGTGCCGGCCTGCCGAGCGGCAATATCGCCGGGCTCAAGCTGCCATTTTGGCAATTCGGCAATGGTCTGTCCGGCGGCACGGTCTCCTATCAAAACCCTGGCCGCACCCGCGCCGACGCCGGCATTCGTCCCCAGCTTTCAAGCCATATCCTTCCCTGGGGTCGGCAGACCAATATAACGACGGGCCTCGTCTTGCCCAGTACTACCCGCAAATTTATCTTCAACCACCCCGGCGCCTACCTCGGCTTGCTCCCAGTTGTCGTCGTTGATACCGGCAGCCATCAAGCGCGCACGGCCTGGGTACTAGCCTGCACCGGGTGGTGGCGCATCGTCTTCCCGTTTTTTCTCCTAATGGTGGTTATTATTGCCTTTAAATTCCGGCGCAAAACTTCTCGGCATAAAATCGTCTAAGCATCAGGAAACAAAGCCAATAGACTCGTGCCCCCCCCAGGGATTTTTGTGCTAGGCTAGGGCTATGAGCGAATCTGTTGTCCCGCTGCCAGAATCAGCTAAGCCGGAATTTCCGACGCCATATAGCCTGGAAGATTTTCCTGAGTACCAGGCAGAACTTGCTAGAAATGCCACGACCCATCAAGAGGTAGAAGCGGTCGCCCAGACATTTGATCCGAAAAACGTTGAGTTATTAAAAATTATTACGGATCCTGAATTTTCAAGCGAGCTTTCGGGAGCTGAGCATGAGGCTGAGTTCCAACTGCTCTACCCGGCGCTTGACCAGGTGTTGGCCCTCCATGAACAGGCCACAGCACCTGCAGAACGATCCACATTACTTAGATCGGCGGCCGTAGAGGCAAGCCACGAGGCCCTGCAGCAGCCGGGATCATATTTGGTCCATTGGGACGAATCGGCTGCGGCGGCAGGGGAAGCTGGCAAACACCGCGAGGCCCAGGTCTTTACCCGGAACTCGCAAAAACTCAAAGAACTTCAGGGCGAACTCCTTAACGACAAAGCCGATGCATCGGTGGCGGCTGAAGTTTATCTACACATGGGTGCACTTACTAAGATTCAAGGATCGGAAGACGTGCTTGTATATGCAGCGAATTTACCATTGGCAAAGGAGCCAAAGGCTAAATATCCCTATGGCCAAACCGAACAAGTACTCATGGGTGGGGCCATGCTCAGCGAGGCAAGTCTGCTCAATGAGCGCTATGGAGATGGCTCGCTCAAAAAACAACATCGGTACGAGGCCCAGGCCAGGCAAAAGTTTGAGGCAATTATTGAAGGTGCCAAAACGGATCCTTCAGCCAAAGTAGTAGCACGCCAGGCTCGGGTGTATGTATCAGATTTAGATATGCGGGAGGCCCATCGTCTAGCCGTCGAGGCGGTGCAAGCAGGAGGCAATGACGAACTTATGGGACAAGCCAAGGACATAGCCCGGGGTGCAATCGCCGATTTGCAAGAGTGCATCCTAGAGGCTAAATCAGAAATGGATTCTACTGACGACCCCCAGATAAGGCGCAAGATTACGGGCGAGCTCGTAGAGCGGGCAATTTTATTGCTGTTGCGTCGTCACGCCTTAGATAATAAACTAGCCACCGAAATGCCATATCAGGCGTTTCCCCGCCAAGATTACCCGAAAGACGGGCTGGCGCCGGCCGGGCTCGATAGGCAATCATATGATGTGGTGCAGACCCGCTATAAAATATTTGATGATGGCCGGGTGGGGCAGCTAGAAGTCCCCATTCAGGCGAAAAACCGCCGGATCAACCAAGCTCAGCCGAAGCCCGGTGAAAAGCCCAAAACGTATGATCCACGGGTAGTACTCATGGCAAATTTTGAAGGGCAGGTAGCCGATATCATCCGAATGATACCCCGGCAGGGTTTAAGCAAACAGGCATTGCAAGAATCAGATACTAATTTGGAAGAAACATCAGCTGCTCTCGTGCGGCGGTTGGAGCGGATCAGGGCAGTACGGCAGGCTCCCGCTCAGTAGTTAAGTAAAAGCGGGGGTCGGAGCGGAAGAACCGCACCGACCCCCGCTGGCAGAATGGCCCTAGGGGCCACCACTGGGGTGCTCGGGGAGCACCCGGATTTCTCTGGCCTCAGCCGGGTCGATACCGAGCTCCTGCAGGAGCTCTGGCAGCTCGTCCTCGATGAGCTGCGCAACTTCGGCTGATGCCGTTCCAGGCTCGTCGCCTGGAGTGATGGCACGCAAAACATCACGTCCTAACGGAGTGAATCTCCAATTGGTGAGCGATGGACGTAATTACTATATAACATTTTTATACATATAACAATTTTTTTGAACGGGGAGGGTAACTACTTGCTTTTTAAACAATTTTATGTTAAAATTTCGTTCGGCTTTCGCACCTGCGATCGCTTACCCGTGCACCAACCACTGATGCACCCAATGTTGGGAGACCAGCATGTTCCGCAAGTTCCTCAGCAGACTGGCGACCATCGCCGTAATCCTTGGGATTGCTGGCGTTGGACTCTTCATCGCGATGAACCGTGGATCCGACGGCCCGCTCTTTTGCGGCGCCGATTCGATCAAGGTTACTATTCACGATGATCAGTCGCTGGCAGACATTGTGGCGAAGTATCAGCCCAATGTGCCTGTCGGCAAAGTCGCCAAGCTGATGAAGCTCGAGCCCACCAGCAAGTTGCCAGCTGCTACCAAGAGCGGCGAGAACT
>JAHFAI010000097.1 GCA_023250635.1 Deltaproteobacteria bacterium
AGATGAGGCAGGACCGTGCTAATCCGTGCGAGATCCTTCGCCGAGGCGGCTCAGGACACGCCGCTGGCTGCTAAACCGCTGCGCCGAGGCGGCTTGCAGTTTCGCGCCAGCGACTAGTTACAAAAAAGGAAAGTAACACGATTTTGGTGACACCCACCGAAACTTTTATGGGTAATTTTGCGTTTGAAAAACCATCAGTTTCGATTACGGTGAGTGTCCCCAAAACTCTCCCGATTAGAGTGCATGACATTTTGGAAAAAGACTAAGCTTCTCCTTGCCAGCTGATCTTTTGTTTACCGAATGCAATGTAGAGGCAGCCTAAAATGTCTTCTCTGATGAGGAAATTTCTCTGTTTTTTCGTCTTTATTAGCAGTTGCTCTTGCCTTGGTAAATCCTATACGGTGGGGCAACTGGTTGCGGCTGCCCGTCAGCGAAATTTTATGGTTCGTAGTGAAGTGGAGAAAATATACCGCGCCCATAATTCTGTCCATATAACCGTAGCAGCACTGTTACCCAGTTTAAATTTCGGTACGATTTTCCATTTAGTACTATTCGATATCTTAGATTTAGTTCCGCCCCTGCTCGGTTTTTTGTGCCCAAGTAATTGGTTCCGCTGGCAAGAAAGCAAGCTGTATCTTCAAGCAGAGCGTCTCAATTACGCCACCTTAGTTGCTAACGAAATCAACGGGGTTGAATCTCTTGCTTATCGAATTAGCTCGGTGCAATACCTCGCTGGTCTGTATCAACAGTATATCACGATGTTTAAAGAAATAGGTGCTATTGGTGAGGCGCGCAGAAACCTTGGAGAAGATCCTGCCGATGTAAGTTTATTTTTTTCAAATACCATAAAAAAAATGGAGAACGACTATGTAACCGTCGCTAACCAAGTAAAAAAAATAAGTGCTGATCTTGCTAATGCCATCGCTTTGCCAGCCGAGGTTGATTGGCGTACCTTTGCCCTCCGTCCTCTAGAGCTCCCCAATTTGGCTGTAATTAAAGCTTTGCGTTACGAGGATATCATTCAACAAGTTCTCGACGCTTCCCTCGAGAGCCAGGCTTTTACGGTCCTAGGGCATGCCGCTCATTACAGCACCTATAGGCGGGTCTTCGATTTTGTGGGTATGTACAGTGGTAGCAGCAATACTCTGGGCTTTGGTTATAGCTCTCAGATCAAAATCGGTAGATCCTACCAACGAGAATTAAGCATCAAAAAAGAAAGTCTTATTTCTAATTTGATTTTAGCGACTCAGCGGGCGGTGCTTGATCATAATACCGTGCTTGAGCTCTACAAAGGAGCAGTTGCGGGTCTGGCCAATGCCGAAGCTTGGCATCAAGTGTTGATTCAAAAATTTCGTGCCGGGGGAGAACTCGTCCCGCAGAGCTATATGAATGCCTTGGAGGCGATGATGAATTTCCATTCCCGGGTTGTTAACGCCCAGCACCTCTACCTCATCACCCGAGCGCAGCTCGATCGCCTGCTGTGGCAAGGCGACTACTATCGCGATATTCTAAGCCTGGTTCCTTCGGGAAGGGAACCTTCACCTTCGTCTGTGCAAGGGGGCGAGCCGCTCATCAAGGGTTGGATACACAAACTAAAGCGGAAGTATGAAAACCACCGTATAACGGCAGCACTTAAAAATAAATTGCCAAAGAATTTGCTGCTATGAAACTATGGCGCGTCGGTTTTTTCTTATTGCTGACTCAGCCGGCACTGGCAGAGTTGCATGAGCGCTATTTGGGCTGGTTGCACCTTGATCAGCGTGGTCTAAGCCAATTTGCCAAGCTCGATCTTGTCTCCTATCGTGACAATCACCAAAAGCTGCGTATTATAGCGGTTTTTACCCTATATTTTGGCGATTTCTTCAGCGAAGAATATATCTCTTATATCTTTAGTCAGGTTGAATATCAGGAAGGTACGAACACTCTGAATTTTACCCAAAATGATCAGGAAATAAATCTCAAAACTATCAGCTTTACCGAAAATGAAATCGTTGCCAAGGTCCGTTCCACCATCGCCGGTGAGCTCGGCACCCTGCGTTTGTATTCTCATAGTCATGCCACTGGCGAAGAACCGACGGTACGCCCCTTGGGGGGATTATATCAGGGGCAATGCGCCGGTAAAAGCAGTGTTATCGCCTTGCAAACCTATCGCTCTACTGCCAACGCTCTGCGCATGGGTAACCCTTTTGCTTCCTACAAAATCAAAGGTCAATTTGCTGAGATCGTGCCGGAACTCTGTCAAAGCAACCAACTCTGTGTAACCAATCAAATCGATGATGGGGCGTATAATTTTTATTCGGGGGATCTTAGTTTTGTCGGCAGCCAAAAAGTACAGCAATGTACCATCCAGAAATCGGGGGACTTGCTCTGCAACCATTGCTCTTACCACAGCGTCCACAAGAAAGCGGAGAGCGGTGAAGAGAGGCTGCTGTTGGCTCCTGTTGATCCCTTTCCTCCCACGGCTAAACTGGAACGCGTTGGAGTTAGCGATCTCGCCCCGGGCAGTTACTATGGGTATCTGTGGCATGAACGCCGTCAAGCTTTGCAGCAAGCGTCCTTGACCATTACCAACTATCACTTAGCAGCGCAGAATATTCTGCACCTCTCGGCGAGTGCAAATCTCTATTTCGGTAAACCCGCTGATGGGGAAGTCTTATCGTATCGCTTTAGCGATCAAGTGGTTTCTGTGGATAGTCCTGCCTTGGTTCTTGAACGTACCGGTGATGATGTAGATGCCATTCTCAAAATTACCGAGATCACCAAAAGCCATCTTAAAGGAGTGTGGTATTCCATTCTCTTTGGGCGGGTTGGTAGTTTTCTCCTGCAAAAAGACCAGCTTCCACCCCCGCCGGTAAACTATCCGCTTATGGCGGCGCTTCGCAATGATTTAGAATCATCGAGCTATTTGCTCGATCTCGATACGTACCTCATTCAAACTCCGATGATTAGCAAAAATCCCCTTTATCCTCTGGCGCTCAGCGGTTATTTTTCCTTTCGCGACGCTATAGGCTCTCGCTTGCTGATTAGTGGGGGGAGCTATGATTTTTATACGGGAAAAATAGGCTTAGAAATTGATCATGGTAAGCGGGTAGCGACCGGAATGGTTGAACGACAGGGGCAAGCTATCACCTTGCGTTGGTCATCCAATGGATTTGCTACCCGTTTTCAAGATTTTTCTGAGCGCCTCTTCAAAAAAAGAGAACGGAGCTAGACTTCTACCTGAGCAAATCTCTAAGACTGGGAACGAGATGCGCGTAGCCCTCGCTATGAGTAAGTTTGTCGAGAAGTAGCTGGAGCTGGTCAGCTTTTTTACCATAGTCACTATAGGGCCAATCAGCGAGCCGTCCGCCTGAGATTAATCTCCCTAAATTATTATTATCATCCAGACTTACAAGCCAGGTTAGAGTTACTGCGGCTCGACGTGGCTGATCTCTATGGTCATCATCTAGAGCTAAGGTCCACAGGCTAATCCCCTGTCCATCGGCGAAGGATTCTGCCCCTGTAGTCTGACTGTTGCAAGGAGACATCTTGCTGTCATGGGTATTTACCATGGAGTAGTTTATAGCTCCTCGACGGAGCCCGCCATCGTGGTGAAGATGCAGGGGTAGAGGAGCTCCATTGCTAAAGAGTTCAGAACCGACTGCTCGCATTACTCTCTCGCCTGTAAATTGCTGCGGAATATCCGTGTCCACCCACAAATGGGGTCTAAAAAGAGGGGTGAAATCTAAATCAGGATCAAGATATTGCAGAGTATAGCCAAATTCCTGTACCAAAAAGAAAAGGTCAATATGGTCGAGTTCGACGGATTTAAGTCTTGCGAGTATTTCTTCGGGCACGTTCGCGAGAAAATCAAGGGGCAGAGCTGCTTGGAAAACAGAGTTTACGGGCACGTTATAGGGCTGAAAATAAGGTGTGCGGGGCAGCTTGTAGCCAAAATGTGCACGAGTAATATTTAGGTCGTATTGATTATCGTCACTCCTGAGCTGAGTGAATTGCTTGCTGACAAACTCCTGCTTATGTTGAGCAAGAGGACGAATATTTTCAAGCAAGGTTACGGTTTTAATCATATGGTGGTGGCGATCAAATTTTTTTCCGTGACGTTCTACCGCTTGATTTAGAAGAGAAATTATTTCTTCTCGCGTGGCTCCATCTTCGATCCAATCAGCGAACTCAAATGCTCCACTGCCGTCGTCTTTTTTCAAATCTAAGCGTGCACCACCTTTGATTAGCTTGCGAGCAAGGTCAAACTGTTTTCGATAGAGGGCGATGAGTAGCGGAGTTTCTCCATTAGCTTCCTGGTGATTAAGCACTAGATGGCAAATTAGCCTGCTTTTCGACCAAAGAGCAAAATCGATTGCCGAGGTACCATCCCACTTGGCAAGCTGAGGATCAGCTCCCTTAACAAGAAGATCATGAACTTCTTTGCTTTTGAGGTGATATATCGCCGCAATTAAGGGAGTTTCCCCGTTGGTTGTATCCTGATAATTAAGCACCAGCTTAGCCATTGCAGGAGTACATTTATGTAAGCAGAGGTTAATTCCGTTGATGTATTCTTCGTCTTTTTTAATCTTGTGGATGCGAGGGTCGGCTCCTTGGGCCAAAAGTGCTACGACTCCGTCAAAATTTCCATCTTCAATTGCTTGTATAATTGGGGTTGCACCGTTGGCGAGATGGTCGTTGACAGACCCGCTTGCTGAGCTGCTTGTGGAAAGAGTAAGCAGAAGGACCATGCCTAGCATGATGGTGAGATGCTGTAAGAAAGACATTTTTACCTCTTAAGTAAAATAATGCTGTTATATTGATTTGTTGGCTTATAAAAACAGTGTTTGCCGTAGCTTGTACTGGGAGCGAGGGCGACAGTATACTAAAACCCCGCCGTAAACAAGCTTACTTAGTCGCTGGCGCGAAACTGCAAGCCGCCTCGGCGCAGCGGTTTCGCATGCCAGCGGCGTGTCCTGAGGAGCAAAGCGACGAAGGATCTGTCACGTGATATCCGGATGTTATGTGAAAGATCCTTCCTCACTGCGTTCGTCAGGACACGTCGCTGGCGCTTTCGCGCCAGCGACTAGTTACATAAGTTAGGTATTTAATCTGAAGGAGCAAGAGCTTAGTTTTCCAGCAAATAAATCAATTCATCTCTACTAAAGGCATTGCTGAAGGCGCTCTCAGAGCTGAGAAATTTTTCGACGAGTTTTTGCTTGGAGGCAATCATCGCCGCTATTTTTTCTTCAAGGGTTCCTGAAGTGACGAGTTTGAGACTGTGGACGAATTTCTCCTGGCCGATGCGATGTACGCGATCGGTGGCCTGGTCTTCCTTGCTGGCGTTCCACCAACGATCGTAATGAATAACCGTCGAAGCAGCGGTAAGGTCGATGCCGACGCCACCACTAAGCAGGGAGCAAACAAAAACCTTGCAACTCGGATCAGTTTGGAAACGTTCGATGAGTTGACCGCGATTCTTGCTATTGCCGGTCATGGTGACGCAGGAAATATTTTCTTCCTGGCAATATTGACTGATGATCTTGATCATCTTTACATACTGACTAAAGACCACCACTTTGTTGCCCGAGTCGAGGGCCTCGCCCAGCAACTCCTTAAATAATTCAAATTTACCGCTCTGGTATTGGCGATAGTCAGCTTCGGGAATAACCAGAGCTGGATGATTGCAGATTTGCTTAAGCAGCTGCAAAACGGCAAAGACGTGGAGATAGGGAATGGGTTTGCCGCCTCCCCGCAAACTGCTCAGTAAGGGACTAACGCGCTCCTGCATTGCCTGGCGATAAAGCTTTACCTGCTCGGGGGAGAGTAAGCAGTATTTCAGTTCTTCGAGTTTGGGAGGAAGCTCGGCAAGCACGGCGCTTTTGGCGCGTCGTAATTTCAGCGGTTCAATCAGCATCTGGAGATTTTCCTCAGCCTGCTTGTCATGATTGCCTTCGATGGGTTGGCGATAGTGCTTACGAAAATAGGCATCGCTGCCCAAATAGCCGGGAACTAAAAAATCAAAGAGGTTTTTTAGTTCACTGAGGTGGTTTTCAAGGGGGGTGCCGCTGAGGCACAGGCGCATCACGCTCGGCAGAGAGCAGGCTGCTTTATAGGTGGCGGTGCGATGGTTCTTAATATAGTGGGCCTCATCGAGAATCACCAGGTGCCAAGGGATCTCCTGCAAAATACGAATATCGTGAAGAAGCAGGCGATAGCTGGTGATAAGAATTTCGTAGTTGCGGGTAAAGGATGACAGCTGTCCCCGCCGAGAATTGCCAAAGTAGTTGAGGGCTTTTACTTCGGGGAGAAAATTATTCAGCTTATTTTGCCAATGAGAGGTAACCGAGGTGGGACAGATCACCAGAACATATTTTTTTTCTGTGCCCTCTTCATTTTGTTGTCTAGGCTGGGTTCTAATTGCCGAAATCAGCGCCATTGCTTGGTGGGTTTTGCCGAGGCCCATTTCATCTGCGAGGAGGCCGTGGAGCCCATGACGATACAACCACCATAGCCAGCGCAGGCCAGCGAGTTGGTAGCCGCGAAGCTGCAGGGTTTGGGTATCAAAGGCAGGCAGCGGAGCCGCTTCGTTGCTGGCAATTAAAGCGGGAACATCAGCTTGAGAGAACATCTCCTGTAGGTCTTTGCGATGGGCCTGGCGATGCAAGACTTTAAAGCGGGTTAGTTCGAGGGCAGTGGCCTTGATCTTTTGTTTTCCTTGATCGATCTGCCAGGGAAATTCGCTCAGATGTTCGGGAATCACATACCAGGAAGATCCCGAGCGAAAGAAGCTCTTTTTTTCTTCTCGGGAGCGACGCAGCAACTCAACCATGGGCACATCTTCGTTGCCGACCCGATAGTAAGGGGCAAGATAAAAAAAACCTGCTTCTTCATCGAGACTGGAAAGCTCACTTGAAAAAGCAACCAGCTCGGGTTCAAGTATCTTGCCATCGGTGGGTAGATCGCGGCCGAGACAGACAGCCCCGGCCTCGACGAATTCTTTATAACCGCTTTGAATGAGTTCACCTGCTTGATCATTGAGGAAGACTTTGCGAGAGGCGAGATCGAACCAGGAAGGATTAACGGTGCTATCATCGAAGGCGAAGTAACCAAGTTGCGGTATAAAAAAATATTTTTTACCTATTCTGTTCTCAAGGCTTTTGTAAGGAAGAGACCAGAGTTTTTCGTGGGCCTGTTCTTTCTTAGCGTGGAGCATGATATGGGGCCCTGCTGTCTGGAGCTTGGCCTTGTCTTCTACGGTGAAATTTTCGTCGGAGGGAACATGGTAGGTTGCCATAAGGCGCTCAGCCACCAAGCGCTCGCCTGCCTCAGCAAAGAGATGGGTGGTGAGAAAGAATGCTGGCTCATCAAAAACGCGTAAGCTTTTGAGGGCGGTGCTTTTCTTTACTAGATCGCCGTGCTTTTTCAAAAAATATGCAGCTTCATCGATGGAGAGTAGATGTTCTTTTTCATGACGAGTATGGCTGCCAATTTCGACTAATAATTTAATTTGCGGTCCCTTGCCCACGAGAGAGGCGTTTTTAATAGAGCCCTCAAGGAAACTTAAAAAGCCTGTTTCTCCAGCAGAGCTTGCTTCGCTAGGCAGAGCCTCTTTGAAAGGAAGTGGTGGTTGGCGTTTGCGGGTGCCGCGGATGCCTCCGGGAGGGGGAAAGGGAGAACTAGAGGTATCGAGGGCGTTCACTAAGGGGCTCTTGTTTACTACCAGCTGCAAAAAGCAGGCAGTAAGGTGTCGACAGTATGAACCGTAGCGGCGATTGAGTTGGCAGCTACATTCCACCCATTGAATAAAACGTCGAGTAGGGTGGGCCTTGATGCTTACCTTGTAGGTACCGCCGCGGGTATCGCCTATTGAGCCGGTTACTAAGTCATCGCCATGCTGGAGGGGGCCGATCATTTGTTCTTGGTAGAGCTCAACCCCAGCCTGCCATTCTTCCCCTTCGTTGAGTTGGAAGAGATGGTTAAAAATATCGCCCTGTAACTTCATGGTTGTGCCACCTTAAAGCTAGCAACGAACAATCACTAGTAGAAGCTTGTCGGTTGTAGGGGCTTGGTTGTGAGTTTGTATATAATAACTTACTATATTTATTATATAATTTTCTTTTTTGACCAGAGTTTTTTTCTTGCCTTGAGCATTCCTTAGCTCTTAGCGAAGATACAGCTAAAAATTCGGTCTACAGTATTTATACCATGCATAAGTAAGCGGAAGCCAGCGGGGAGTAAGCATTAGCGGTATTCCTTATCCTCTGGCATAAACATCCACTGTAAGTCCCTTCAACCAAATGAAAAAACCGCCGTAAAAATATCAAAATAAAGTTTGACAGATTTTTGGTGGCTGCGTATAAACCTCTTCGTCGCCAACAACTCCTGAAACCGACAAACGGTAAGAGGGGAAAAAAACAGATGAAAGTCTGGACAGTCGCGGGCGACACGAGCAGCTCTTTGAAAACTGAATAGAGAGAAAATAGCCTTGACGATGAAGATTGGTGGTCAGGTTTTCGAACCGGATCACGAGTCATTGACTCAAAAAAATAAGAAACTAAGCAAAGCTATCTGAGCTGTTTTTCATGTTTACATGAGAGGCTGATTAGGTAGTGAGGATTTTAAACGTTAGAGTTTGATCCTGGCTCAGAACGAACGCTGGCGGCGTGCCTAACACATGCAAGTCGAACGGTAGAAGGGCTTCGGTCCTTCGAGAGTGGCGCACGGGTGA
>JAHFAI010000024.1 GCA_023250635.1 Deltaproteobacteria bacterium
AATGCCAATAATCCATAAAAACTTCGGCTTGGCTTTGGGATGGGGCGGAGAGAGTGCCCGAGGAGCAATAGGTGAAATTAGGCAGGTCTGCAATGGGCTCACCGGTAAAATTACTAACGATAAATTTTCTTTCATCTCCCGCAGCGGAGTAGTCGCTAACCTGAGCTATGGTAAAACATGCAGGAAGAACAGGAGGATTAATCCCTGCCACCCGGTAAAGGGTGGAATCTTCACCAAAGTCTACGATGGCCAGGCCTTCAGCAGCATAGCTGTCAATCTCTTGGGTGGTAACTACCGCCAAGGGCGAAGTGGGGGTGAAGGTGGAAGTGATTCCAGAGCTGATGAGCTGCCATGAGCTGCCTTGCGCCTCCAAGGTGAGCGCGTGAGTTGCTGGTTCGAGCTGATTTCTGGCGCTGAGCGTCTGCTGCGCGTCGAGGGCATTTGTTGGCAAACGAGCCTTACAGGCTTGGACAAGGGATCCTGAGACCGCAAGCGCGCAGAAGAGTTGTAGCAACCGAGAAAAGAGTCTCATAGCCGATTTCCTTTTGCAGAGCAGGAGAGAGAAAGACAGTAAAATTAGGAGTTACATCGATTGTACAGTATTTCGGGTATTTCGAGGGTATTTCGAGGACACACACCGTAATCGAAATTATGCTTCTTCCAACGGAAAAATTACCAATAAAGGTTTCGGTGAGTGTCCCCAAAATAAGAGTGTCCCCAAAATAAATGGCACTCTTGGTAAGCAACAGTTGGTAAGCAACAGGCGGGATAATATGCAAGTAAAATACCTTATCTTTGGAGTCTTATTCGCTGGAATTATTTCTTGTCAGTCAGCGAGTATTCGTAAAACAAGTGGCGACAAACCACCCCTTACCGAGGTTTTTAATATTTGTTCCTCTTGGAAAGAGAATATAAACTGGAAGGATTTCCAAGAAATCCGCACCACCTGGCAACGACCGGAACTCTTTAAATATGTCAATAAACTGCAGGCTAACAGCTGGATGAAATCCCTGGGAATTCCGGTAATCCCTATCTATTTCGCCAGGGAACAAAAAGGCGATATTTCTGCTGAACTCGCCCACTTAAGTACCTATGTGGCTAAGCCCACCCATATGTCGGCAAATCACGGATTAATTATCGTCAAAAATGGCATCAATATCCGCACGGGCATGGCCATCACCCCCCAAAAAGTAAGCGAGCAAATGAACGCAGTACTCGACACGCCTTCGAATAGCAATGAATGGCTGCTGCAAAACATGCCTCGGGGTTTTGTAATTCAGGAATATATTGAAGGGTCGCAAGAAATAAAAATTCAGACCATTTGGGGACAAGCAGCCGAAATAAGTTGGTTCGAAGGAGGACATACCTATTATTATTATACGGTGGAAGGCAAGCAGATTGGCGATGCCCCCCCCTTTCCCTATATGAATATTTGGCAGGAGGCGATCAAGCTAGCAGAAAAAGTAGCAATTGGCAGCGATGCCCTACGGGTGGATATTATGCTGCGGGTTAATCAGGACAATAAAGCAGAACAACTCATGGTCAACGAAATTGAATTGCGCTCGCAAATGTATTGGCCCAATAACCATTCCTTCACCAAACTCTTAAATTTTGGCTATCGCCAGCACTGCCCGCAACCAAGCTAGAAAAGAGTGTCCCCGAAATGTTATTCTCGTAAGCTGATATCGACCCCAAGGGCCCGGAGCTTTTCTTCTATTTGATAATAGCCGCGGTTGATTTGATAAATATTGTGAATTTCACTGGTTCCATGGGCCACCGCAGCTGCCATAAGCAAGGCCATGCCGGCACGGACGTCCGGAGAACTGAGTCTCGTACCAGTGAGCTGACTTGGACCGGTGACCACTACGCGATGAGGATCGCAGAGAACGATATTCGCGCCCATAGCCATAAGCTTATCGGTAAAGAACATCCGCCCTTCGAACATTTTTTCGTGAAAGACGATGGTGCCAGTGGCTTGCGTCGCCGCCACAATAGCTACCGACATCAGGTCGGTGGGAAAGGCCGGCCAAGGGCCGCTATAGATACTGCCAATTCGCCCGCTCAAATCAGAGGTGATGCGCATGGGTTTACGCCCATCGATGCTCAAGGAATTCTCGCCGATCTCGGGATGAATGCCGATGCGATTCAGCATTTTTAGAATAAAGCGTAGATCATGCACCCGCACCTTATTGATCGTCACCTTGCCCCCACCGATGGCACCGAGACAAAGAAAACTACCAATCTCCATAAAATCTGGACCGATTTCATAGGTCGTGCCGTGCAGATCCTTAACCCCATCGATGGTAAGCAGATTGCTGCCAATACCACTAATTTTGGCACCCATATTATTAAGCAGACGACAGAGGCCATTCACGTGAGGTTCGGAAGCGGCGTTATGAATTACCGTACGCCCCTGACAGCGAACTGCTAACAAGACGATATTTTCAGTGGCGGTTACCGAAGGTTCATCTAAGTATATTTCGGTGCCTTTAATCTGCTCGATTTTTGCCTTGATCGGCATACCGAACTGCAGGGAGCCACCAAGGGCAGTAATCCCTTCAAAATGCGTATCAAGACGGCGAGCGCCGATTACATCGCCCCCAGGAGGAGCTAACTCTACCCGTCCTAAACGAGAAAGCAGCGGACCAAGCAGCAGAATAGAAGCGCGCACTTGAATGCACAGATCTGGATCTGGTTGATAACTATGGAGATTTTTAGCGTTAAGGACGACGCTGCTTTCATTCTGCCAGCTTACCGCTACCCCCAGGTTTTCGAGGATGGTGCAAACCGTCAGTACATCAGCGATGCGAGGAACATTGGTAAGGGTAATATCTTGATCGGTAAGCAGGCAGGCCATAAGTGCTGGCAAGGCCTCGTTTTTATTGCCTGAAGGGGTAATCGAGCCCGAAATTTGCTTGCCACCATTGATAATAAATTTAGCCATTACGCCAGATCCTTGTGTAATCGTAGAGGCTTACCCCTCTACCTACCCCACTGTTTTTTCTGCTGATACCGGACATGGCAATACACTAAGATCCCGCCCTAAGCAAGGAGGGATAAGCTGGCGACTGTACCCCTGGTATTTTGCTCTGCAATCACCCCTACATGCCATTAACCCACCCCACTAAGCTCTGATACTCACTCGCTGATAAAGTCTTCGAAGTCCGCGGCATATCCCCGCCGCTATTTTTCAAGCGGCTGATAATATTGCTACTGGTCGCCTTACCGGCAACCACCAGGCCCGCATCGATCCAATCACTATCCGCTTCGAGGGCCGACCAATCATGGCATTCTTCGCAGTAGCTGGAAATAATCGCAATTGCTGCATTACGGCGGGTGGTCTTCGCAGCCACAACGCTATCACTGCTGATTCCGCTGCTTGCAGTACTAGCGGTACTAGCGGTACTAGCGGTACTAGCGGTACTAGCGGTACTAGCGGTACTAGCGGTACTAGCCGTGCTGGCAGAACTCCCTCCGACCGCAGAGCTCGAATCCGCAGGAGGAGTCGCGCTCGACGTCGGCGTTGCCGCTGGCTGGCTGCACGCAGAAAGTGCGAGCACAAAACTCACGCGCTTCAGCATTACTCGCTTCATGGTTTACTCCACGGTGACGGTGACTATGTCCATAGAAAAGCTCTGGTGTTTGCGATCCCGAGCCGTAAAAATAAGATTCTCTCTTCCCGGGCCCTTGGTCTTCCAACTGGTTGAGGCCACACGACGATTTTTGATTTCACCTCCACTGACAAACCAGGCCAATTGTAGCTCCTCCTCAGGAGGCTCCTTAAAAACTGCATTGATCTCCACTTCGCTATTTGCCGCAACCACTTTATTGCTATTCGGCGAGCTGATGGCAACACCCGGATTTACTAGCCCAAGTTCAGGAGAGCCCGGAGGGGACACCAGGAAAACACCCCAAAATTTTTCTTCTTCAGCTGCGGTTTTAATACTCAAACCATAGCGGACCTGAGCACTTCCTGCAGAAAACGACAACGCCGAATTTTCGGGAACAGCTAAATCCACTTTAAAACTGAGCAACTGAAAACCTACGTAGCTTTGATAGCTGTACGAATCTTTTTTCACCTTGATTTGCTGAGCCGAAAGGCTAACAAAATCCACTGCGCTGCCATCCACCAGGGGTTCGATACTCGTTACTTCTATCGCCGGGGGAAGGGCAACGTACGCAGTAAGTTCGAGCACTTGTGGGGCTTCACCAGGCCGACTTGCCAGACTTACCAGGGGGAGGGTTGAAGCACCGATAACATGCAGTTGGCTAAGATGCTCCTGACTATCTTCGGCGCTACCACAGGCAGAGAGACTGAGCAGAAGCCCCCAGAGGGCAACTAGCCAAGACCAAGAAGCATTATGGTCATGAATTTTTAAAACCACCAAAGAGCACATCCCCAGCAATCCTTTCAAACAGGGGCGTTCCCTAGGAGAGATCGGTGGGAGCAGGGAAAAACTTGATCTTATAAATTTTTGAGCTCATCTTCCAAACGAGTAATTTTGCCCTCAGCCTCCTGCAGTCGCCCACTCCACATACTCAGGGATTGGGCAGCTGCGCCACCCACTGCTGAGGATTGATGGGAGAGGCCTTGATAATAGCTTACCTGTTGGGCGGCGGCACTGCGTTCATTGCGGGCTTGGCTCAGATCGTTTTCTACTTGTTTTTTGTGTTCGACGCGGCCACGGAGCTGCACGCATGATTCGCTGGCGAATTTATTCCCTTGCCACACATAGCCTACTTCATCTGTAGTGCAGTTCTTAACGAGTTCGGCCAAATTATCAACCAAGCCAACCGCATGGGAGCAAGACTCCTGAGAATCAGCTGGCAAAGCATAAGAAGTTCCCCCCAGCAGCCCGGCACAGGGAGGAGAAGATAATCTGCTTCTAGAGTGACAGCCGTTATGCAGGAAAATACCCGTAAGTACCATCAGCAGGCCTTGCAGACGAGTTCCTGTTACTTTAGGTAGTATAGGGCAAAGCAACAAACAGTATCTCCTGATTCTTGTGATCGCTGATGCCTAGATACAAGGTGCTGAGCTTAAGCTCGGCGGGATTGGAGTCCTTCGTTGCGCAGTCCATAAATCCGGGTTGACCAGTTGCGTTGACTGGCAAAGATCTGCACGGCGAAGCCCAGGAATACGCTGAGAATAAAAGCGTTGCACAGCAAGGAATTTCTCACAGAAAGGGCCCTCCACCCATGAATCATAGTACTCCTATACTGGTGAATGGTCGATGAGGAAGAGATAAGTTGTTTGGCACGGTGGATTTTATAGTATTATGCAATAATGCTATTATTGCTCCAATCGTCCGTAAAAAACGCCCTCATGAGGATTTCTATGAAAGTGCCGGCAAAATATTTGCTATTTTGTTCTCTACTCAATACAACAATAGCTGCAAGTGCAAGAGCTGAAATTGAACCCCTGGTCAAGTGTCCAAATTTTGCGGGATCTTGGCAAGGCAGCTGTACCACGATCAACTCCAGCGGAGAGCACAGCGAAGAAAAAAAAGTAGTTATTAAGCAAAAAAACTGTGAACAGATCACCTTTGATGAGGAAACTCTTACCCTAGGTATTCATCAATATCGATCGCAAAAAAATCTTCCCGATGCCCATAAGAACTTTGAAAGTCATCATACGTATTTTGGTTATTGGGTTCAAAACAGCCTGCATCTCTTGCATAGTTTGTCTAATTCAACCTTAAACAGCCCAGCTAACGCCAGCTTTTTTTTGATGCAAGCAGAGGAGTTGTTTCAACTGCAAGACGGTAAACTTATATCCCAGTCCGATTTGGATGCACGCTATAAGCTTGATGACAGCGACTCCCTACTCAGCCAACGCCTTAGCCAACGAGAAACCTGCACGTACCTAAAGAGCACAACGGAGCCCCTACCGTGACCTCTGCCTTCGAGCCAGCAGGAGAGCCACGAGCAACAGAGGGGAAAAAACTAGCATCGCCCCCCCAGCCGCTGTGCCGCTTCCCCCACCAGCTCCATGCCCCACGGGCAAACTGCCACAAAGGGACTTGCTCTTCTTTGCAGGCGTACTCGCAGGAGGCTTAGGTTCGCTGCTATCGCTTACGCCGACGCTTCGCTCAGCAGGGAAAGTCGTAGGGTCTGAGCAGTTAATATTGCCGAGCTTTGCTTGAAAGGCACGACTATTCAGTTCATCGACGATGGCACAGGCATCCGCTCCTTGGTACAGATCACGATTAGCAAGCAAGAGAGCGGTAAAAAAATCGGAAAATCCTGCATCCTGAGGCAGGTAGTTGATACTTCCATAGGTAGTTTTAAGTATTTTATCTTGGCCAAGTTTGCTGCGCAGATTCCATAATAAGCCGGAAATAACTTGCCCCTGTTGGTGGGCACCGAGGGTTCGGTAGACATCACTTAGATAGCTCAGGGTGTTTTCGCCGCTCCGTAGGCAATGTTTCGGGACGACGCAAATTGGCGAATTATCGGGGCAAATAGACTCACCCAAACAGGCATTGCCACCACGTTCAAAGGCAAAATAATCAGCCAGTCCCTCATGCAGTACCAGGGACTCACCAGAGGTGCTGGTTACTTTGGAGAAAATTACATGGTGGGTAAATTCATGCGAGACCACATCGCGATCGAGTTCGAGATTGCGGAGGACAGTCCCATCGCCTTCACCAATGGATATACTGGGAAGCCCACCGCGGCTTGGTTCGTAAAGAGCGTTATTGAGGTTGCCGCTGATTACCGCATGAACGCGCAGTACCAAAGGATTATTACCAAGCCATGAATAGCCCAAACCCTGAAAAAAAGCATACATGGTGGAAGCGTTGCGAAACACCGCAGATTCGCCTAAGCGTTTATCCCCAGGATCAAAAATAAAACTATAGGTCTCAGAGGTAGCTCGATTCAGGCTAGTATCAAAGGAATTGGTATTGGTCTGAAAATAGAGACTGCTCAGCTTGTTATCACTCCCCGAAAACTCCGCATCATAAATAGTCAAGACACTATCAAGCGGATTACTGGCGTAGGATTGGATTTTACCCATAACTGGATCTGCAAGGTCAAAGTAACGGGGCATCTGGGAGAATATTTCATTGTCATCAACAATCATCCGGTACAATAAGCCTGCTTGTTCGAGGTCGAGACGCCAACTAGGCAGGGCGTTACCATCGCGCACCCAATAACAACGTTCTTTGCCCAGCAGCTGATAAGCTTTGCGCAAATCGAGCCTTGCAAGGGTGCTGATTTGAGAGCTGAGAGCTCCTTGACCTGGCCAATCTTCACGAGGGGTGGCTAACTCGTCCCTGTCTATCTGGGGTATTGTCCCTAAAAACGCCAAAACCCCATCAGCCAAGCGATGAGCTTCTAGGGCTATATCGCAGAGCGGGACCATGCCAAAAGCAAAGCTATAACTTTGTTGACTGCTCTGCTTTAATCCCCACGAACGGGGGCTCACGCCTAGCTCTAGCTTAAAAGTCAGCAAGGGGTTTTCTCGGTGGAGGTAAAGCAGCGCTTCTGCCTTTGCCAAAAACTCCTTATGATCCTTAGCGTAAAGCTCGTCGCTGGGCTCAGCAGCTAGCCCAGAGCTCGGAACTAAGCCTAAGCCGCCGTGATCAGCAAAGGGATGCAGCCTGATGCTCAAGTTACCGCGCTGGTCTCTCTCGCCGTGCTCAGCTTGGGCCTGGCTGGGATTGACGCTACTTACCAGCTGAAGAAGCGCCAAGAGAGCAAAAACAGGCCATTTTCTGCTTAGCTTATCCATTTAACCGACCTCAAACCAATCTGCAGTGGATTTACCTTGAGAATCGGTGAAAAATCGAAAGACCTTAACCAAGTAGTGGCGGGAAGCGAGGATGGTATGCGCGTAAAAATCTCAGCAGTTGAAGGCAATCGGCAACGCCTAGATGGGGGAGCAATGTTTGGCAATGCTCCTCGGCTTGTATGGCAAAAATGGTTCAGCCCCGATCCCTATCATCGCATCGAATTGGCTTGTCGGGCCCTACTCGTAGAATACCATGGGCTGAAGGTGCTCTGCGAAACGGGCATCGGGGCTTTTTTTCCGCCAACCCTGGCGGAACGCTATGGGGTACAGACCCCTGAAACTCCTCAACTCTTAGTGAGTCTTGCAAAGCTCGGCATTTCTCCCGATGACATCACCCATGTGGTGCTCTCTCACTTGCATTTTGACCATGCCGGCGGTTTGCTACCCACCTACGCCGAACAGCAACAGGGTATAACCGCGCTGAACTTCCCTCGTGCACGTTATATGGTCAGCCAAGGCGCTTGGGATCGCGCCCTACATCCCCACCAACGGGACCGCGCCTCGTTTATCCCCGGATTAACGGAACAGCTGCTCGCCTCGGGGCGCCTTGAAATAATTGCTCCGGATGAGAAGCACTTGCCCTGTGCTCCCGAGGTTTTTTCCTTGCACTACTCCAGCGGGCACACCCCTGAACAGATGCATGTACTCGTCCGCGGCCGAGAAGAGCAGGTGTTTTTTTGTGGTGATTTGATCCCCGGCTTAGCCTGGTTGCATACCCCTATAACCATGGGCTATGACCGCTTTCCGGAACAACTTATCGATGAAAAAGCAGCGCTTACCAGCCGCGCCGCCCACGAGAATTGGTTTTTGTTTTTTACTCACGACCCTTCGGTGGTAATGAGTCGCTGTCATCTCGCACTTAACGCCGGTAAAGAAGACAAAATTCTTCCCCTCGATCCTCAACCCACCGTGATACGCTATACTTTGTCGTGAGCATGCTTCGCGCCCACCTACCAAGATGAGAAAGTGAGCAATGCAGCCTTTTCGAATTTTTGATAAAAAAACTAAAAAGACCTGGTTAATTATTAATTTCCAAGGATATAGCAGCGACGAAAAAAACTCTGGGACTTTCTTAGCTGCACGAGAAGATGACAGCCCCCAAGACGGGGAGCTCAGTCTACTGACTACGGATGAACTGGTCGGCTGTCGGATGCTAGAATTTGTGGTGAAAAATCCAGATGAAGGGGGGAATTATTGATTAATCAGCGATTTTAACTCTTTGCCAGGACGAAAAACAGGAATAGTACGGGCAGGAATTTTAATTTCATCGCCAGTACGGGGATTACGCCCAACCCGCGCCTTGCGCTGGGAAGTGGTGAAGGTACCGAAGCCGACGAGCTTGATTCCTTCTTTCGAGTTGATATTCGAAGCGACAACGTCGATAAATGCATCCAAATGTTTTTCGACGACGGCTTTTGTTTGTTTGGTCTTTTGAGCAATAGCATCAACCAATTCAGCTTTATTCATTGTGAGGACCTCCTAACAGGCAAAGTATCAATCTGAGTGATTCAGGTTTACAAGCTCAGCAGTTATTGTCAAGAATAGTCTCATAAAAACTACCTGCACGAGGAGAGTGGGGCGATGGTAGCTGGCAAACTTAAATGGCAACATCTTTTATTTATTCAGGTATTATGTTTTGTCGGAGGGGGCTTCGCCCAGGACAAGTCAACTCATGCCACGCGTCAACTCGGTGACCGCTTGCTGATGAAGCTTGACTTTAAGGTATTTACGCAACGACAAATGGAGCTCTATCTTGGACTTAGGGAAGTGTTGCTTAACTCCAGCGGAGAATTTATCGGCGTGCAGGCAGAAAATTGGCAGGAGAGCTTAGAGCAATTTCGCCAGGAGATGGCTATCGCCGCAGAGATCAGTAAGCAAGACCTTGAGGAGAGTCCAGCGGCTGGGCAGGCATCCCTTTCCCAGGGACTTGCCAAGCTTGAGGCCTATGCCACTCAGTCCCTGCCCTTTCGGCACTTTCGCGAAGCTCTAGCGATTTCGCCCACAGAAGAGCGTCTCCTGCTTGCTGAGATTCTTAAAGCAGCGCAATTTCGTGAAAAGAAAAAGCTTGATCAGTCCTGGAATAAAGAAATAAGCAATCATCACCAGCTGTATTGGTTTCAAGCCAGCGAAACGTACCAAGCAATTATTCCGCCGCGAGCCAGCGAATGATCTCTACCATAGTCTGGCTACAAACAGCCTTTATTGGTGATATCGTCCTGACCAGTGCAGCAATAAATCTTGTTCACCAGCAGCGTCCTGGCATTAAGCAGTGGCTGATAACCACGAGCCTTGGCAAGGAAGTGCTGGGGGACTGTCCGGGGCTGAGCGGAGTGCTGGTCTGGGAAAAACGCGGCGGAAACCCCCTCACTGGTTTTGCTGAGGTCAAGAGCCAACTCAGCGGGATCTCCAACTCAGCGACGGTGTTATTGCAAGTCCATCCGAGTTTTCGCTCGAGTTTATTAGCACGCTATCTCGGTTTTCCTTGTATCGCCTACAAAGAAAGTAGCGGCTCATGGCTAGCAGGTACGCGTGTCAAAAAAATTGCTGTTTTTCACGAGGCCCAGCGGATTGCCCTATTACTTGAACCCCTCGGCTTTAATCGCCAACAAATTGCCACCTGTCGACCCAGCTTGACTCGTCCCCCTGGCAACCAAGAAGCCGGCTCAGTCTATACCCGTCTCCGGCAGCTTAAAAGTCAGGGGAAGCGCCTGGTGGCTCTGGCTCCCGGCAGTGTTTGGGGAACTAAACGCTGGTTACCGGCTTATTTTAGTGCCCTGGCGAGCAAGCTTGGTAGCGATCCTCAGCTCATCGTCGTCTTTCTTGGCAGTAAACAAGAAGGGGCCTTGGTTGATGAAATTATCGGCGGAATTCCTCCCTCAGCCGCAAGCAGCGAGACCTGGCTCAATCTTGCGGGCAAAACCACTATTGGCGAACTTAAAAGCATTTTCAACGAATTTTCGTTGGTGGTTAGTGGCGATAGCTCTCCCGTGCACTTTGCTTCGGCCTATAACGTACCAACGGTGGCGATCTTTGGAGCCACCGTTGCCCCTATGGGTTTTGGCCCCTTAGCAGCGCACCAGCAAGTGCTCGAACACCCTTCACTGCCCTGTCGTCCCTGCAGCGATCATGGCCCCCAACGCTGCCCCCGCCGTCATTTTCGCTGCATGACAGAGGTGAGTGTTGCTCAGGTGTATACAGCCTGTTTAGCCCTACTCAAAAAGTAACTAGTCGCTGGCGCGAAATAGCATATTTCGTGCCGCGACGTGTCCTGAGGAGCAAAGCGACGAAGGATCTGTCACGTGATATCCTGATGTTATGTGAAAGATCCTTCCTCACTGCGTTCGTCAGGACACGGCGCTGGCGCTTTCGCGCCAGCGCCTAGTTACCTCAAAAAATGATTAGCCTTTGGCGATTCTATTGCTCAGCGTTTTAATATTGATGTCGATCCACTCCCTGCCAGGGAGAATTGCTTTAAGCTTATTAAAATAGCTTATTCCTGCAGGGGCAGAAGAATCTGCGTTAAAAAACGGGGTGGATATACCGACGATGGAATACTCAGCCTCAAGGGGTGCTATCTCGTGTAATAGATTTGTATAGGCGAATGTTTGTTGCCAATTATCCAGACCCGCATATGCCGTAGCAATACCGCGATAGGCACGTATTTTGTTGCTTTGGGTGGGGACTGCAGCGAGAAAATCATCTAAGGCCGCCTGGTAGTTTTTCTCCTCGAGGTAAAAATCTCCGCGCCAGAGGTGGGAATCACTGGTAAAAACATCGTACTGCACTGCTAGATTATAGTGCTCGATGGCCTTATTTTTTTCGCCTTTAAATTTATACCACAAGGCTACGTTGGTATGGACCACATGCCAATAAGGCGCTTCTTTTAAAGCTTGAAATAAATGCTCACCCGCTTCTTCGCGGCGTCCCGCAGCGAGCAAAGTCAGGTAGAAGTTAATATGAGAACGAGATGACGGAGCCTTTTTTACGACATCTTCCCAATATTGCAAATCAGTAAGATAGACCTTGTTGCGCTCCCAGGTTAAAGTGCCCAGAATCGCCAGGAGCGAAACGACTGCAAGAGCGGATAGCACTCGCAGATTAAAGGAGATTTGCAGTCGTTGACTCAGTCCCCCGAGGGGAACTAACCAAATAAGAGAGGCCATTGCCACCGGCAAGTAAGGACGGTGCTCATTGACCATTTCTGAAAGGGGTAGAATAGAAGAAGATGGCGAAAGTAACGCTATATAGGCGAGGGCTAAATAAAAATAGCCGGGAAAGCGCCGATAGATGCCGATTAAAACCGCAAAAACGGCCAGCCATGCCCACAGGGCAAATAAAACCTCGGGCTGCCACCAATGCTCGAACACTGGGTAGGTTAAGTCATCGGCGATGAGCTTAAAGGGAGCAAACCACTTCCCCAAATAAAACCACCAGGCGGTAACTTGGGTAAATAAATAAGATAAGGCGCTAAGATTGGAACGGCTAGCCGTATTGTAATCTCGCAACACCAGCAAACGCACGACGCTATAGATAAGACTAATGAGAAAAAAGGAGGAAAATCGCCGATAGAAGCTTTTTTGCTGCAAGGGTTCAAGCAAATTACGCCAGGGGGAGGAGATTTTTTGATATTTAAGAATATCGAGAAAATAAAAAACCGCGAGAGCCGCTATCGCTTCAACTTTGGTAAAGAGCGCCAGAGCGTAGAGCAGTGGCACCAAATACCCCCGCCAAGCTCCTGGTTTGCTCAGGTAATAGTAGAATCCCATAATGAGAAATGATCCACACAACAGACTCGTCCGTGCACAGAGATAATTAACCACCCCGGAAGTGGTGGGATGGACCACATAGATTAAAGCCGGCATAAGCATCCACCAGGCCGAAGCGTTACCGCTATAGCCACTAGCCGGCAGCTGACACCAGGCGCGGGTAAAGAGAAAAAAATAAGAGGCAAACAGCCCTTGTAGAAGAATCTGCAGCAGATGCCAGGACCAGGTATCTAAGCCAGAAATCGCGTAATTAAGAGCATAAGTGATGAGATTGATCGGTCTATAGTCGATATTGGAAGCTAAAGCGGAGCTCGCATGGGGATCATAAAAAAATTGCCCAATATTAGCCAGAGAACGAATCGCCAAATTGTCGACGATAGCATGACCACAATCAAGGTGATACGCATGGTGATAGGTATTTGCAAAAACTAAAAATGCCAGCGAAAAAACAACAAAAACACCGACGAAGGTGTGCCACTGTGGTTTGTTCATGGTTTTTTTTCTCCCGTAAATAACACCTATCTTATGCATTCATATTTTAGCGTGAAAATTCTTGTTTCCCACGCAGCAATTATTGCCCGCTACCGCAGTTCCAAGCTGTGTTATTCCTTGAGTAATACAGGAGAACAGTGCATGTCGTTAACCATGGTTATTCCCGCCTATAATGAAGAAAAATCCCTTGAGGGTTTTTTGCCCAAGCTGCTTAACTATGCCGCTGAGCAGCAATTTTCTGTGATAATCGTCAACGATGGCTCCCGCGATCAAACCCAGAGGGTTCTCGAACGCTTTAGCGGGCAGGCGCAGCTTACGGTTATCCACCACAAAGTAAATAACGGTTATGGCGGGGCCTTGAAGAGTGGCATTCGCGCTGCCTCCACTGCCTATACCATCACCATCGATGCTGATGGTCAGCACCAACTAGAAGATGTAGAAAAGCTTTATAGCAAAATCAAAGAAACTCAAGCGGATATGATAGTCGGCAAGCGCCCAGGGAGCTCATCCAATCTTTACCGGCGCTTAGGAAAATTCTTAATTCGTAGTCTTGCCCGGGTTCTCCTCCCCATGCCGATCAGCGATTTAAATAGCGGGATGAAAATTTTCAAAACCGAGATCGCTCAGAAGTATCTT
Organism: Deltaproteobacteria bacterium; assembly: GCA_023250635.1. Classification (GTDB taxonomy): domain Bacteria; phylum Bdellovibrionota_B; class Oligoflexia; order Oligoflexales; family Bog-1112; genus JAHFAI01. The sequence continues at coordinate 13,693 of JAHFAI010000024.1, forward strand.
GAACTCTGCCCTAATTCCATGGCTTTTAGCGACACTATTACCTTAATCTATATCAATGAAAAATTTTTGGTAAGCGAAGAACAAATAACTATTTCACCACGCATATCAGGTAAAAGCACCATCAATCTAGCTACAGCTATTGATACAGTCGTGGAGATATTGAATCTGGTGACGCTCTTTAATCCCATGCGAATATTCCTTCCCATTTCTTTGCTTTTTATCGTTGCTGGCATCCTCTGGAATATTCCTATTTTTCTCAAGGGTAATGGGCTAAGTGTCGGTACTTTGCTGCTGATGATCTCGGGGATTTTGTTTTTTTGTCTCGGTTTGATCGCCGAGCAACTGTCCTTAATTCGCAAGGGTAGGTATCGTTAAGCAGGATGAACTGCTATACTGGCTAGAAATCCTCACAGCGGACAGAACTCACCTTGAAATCTATAAAACATTTCTCTGCCTTGTTAGCTATCGTGGTCACCGCAATTTTGGTGATGTTTTCCAGTGTAAATTTTTCCGGCCATTATATCTGGGACGGGGAAATCTATAGTGCGCTGGTAAAAAAATATCTCGTTACGGGAGAGCTCTCCTCCCTTGGTCCAGGAGACCTGCCTCTCTGGGCTAAGGACATTCCTCAGCAGTCCTATTTTAATCGCATCGCCTATTATTGGGCTGCACAAGTAGTTATGCTGATCTACCCTCTGCACGAGAAATTTTTATTTCCCTTACTCGATTTTTTACCGTTTACGGTTGCTGCTATTTTTTTGTATTTAAGCTGCTATCGCTATCTTTCCTTAAGCATTCTTGCAAGCTTTTTTGCCGCTATCTGGTTGTTGGTGCTGCCAGCGGCTAAAGTCATCTATCAGGTGGTAGCTCACCCCGAGGCACTCTGCTTAATGCTGATGAGCGTTGGTTTTTACCTCTCCCTGGGTCGTCACCATCTAGCGGCTGCTCTCGTACTCTTATTCGCCATGCTCAGCCGTGAATCAGCAGCGATGATGAGCGTTTATCTGCTGCTCCATCATTACTGGCAGCAACCTCGCGAGCCCGGCTTACTGCGGCGCTATCGCCCCCAAATGCTCTATGCGGGCAGTGTTTTCGCCGGACTCGCCATTCCTTTGTGCATACAGCAACGCTCAAGTCTTTCAAGTTTCTCTTTTTTTAATCTGGTGATAGAAACAAATCGCCTCCACCCTTTACCGTATCTGCTCTTCAATTTTAATATACTGATCATTCCTTATGTCCTGGGTTTTTGGCGACTCAAACGACAGGAACAGCTCAATCATCTCGCTCTTTGGCTGCTGAGTATTCTCCTGCTCAGCGCTGCCTTAGATTGGTGGCGAGTACTGTATGGTAATCTTCACTTTGCTGTTTTGCCCCTTGCTGCTATAACGATTTATCGCGTATTCCGCCACCAGAGCATCTATGTTTTCGTGCTTATCACTCTCTATCTCGCCAGTTTCCCTGGCAAGCTCAATTGGACCCAGCTAAAAATAGTAACTATTTGGCCCTACTGTGTGCTTTTGCTACTTTTTATTGCCCAGAGCTATAGGGAAAAACGATGTACTATATTGTCGGATCAGGTCCCGCAGGAGTCGCCGCAGCTATTCCCTTAGTCGAAGCTGGCTTAGCAGTAACGATACTCGACAGTGGTCTGCAGCTTGAGGACTCCGTAAAACAAAAAGTAGCAGATCTTCGCCAGTATTCTCCCGAGCATTGGTCAACAAGTGATCGGGCTTTTCTGCGAGGAAAAGCTGCTCTCGTCAATGGCAAGCTTCCTCGAAAAACAGTGTTTGGTTCAGATTTTTCCTATCGGCAACTTCCTCAATTCTTAGTGCAAGGCGATGCCTTCAACCAGAGCGAAAGCTCCTTTGCTGCGGGCGGCTTCTCCACCACCTGGGGAGCTGGGCTCCTTTCCTATAGCGCCGCGGATACCAGCGATTGGCCTCTACACCTTACGGAGCTATACCCCTATTATCAGGCCGTTCAACGCTGGATACCTCTCGCTGCTGATCGTGATGCTTTAGAAAAACAGCATCCTCTCTTTAGTGATTCCTTTAGCAGCTTAACGCGAGGACGCCATATAAGCGCCTGGCTGCAGAGCATCGCTGGACGCCGCCGTTCACTAGAACAAGCTGGTTTCACCTATGGGGCGGGGCGATTGGCTCTCAGTGACTGTCGTTACTGTGGCCTCTGTTTAAGCGGCTGCCCCTACGATTTTATTTACCGCAGCAGCCACACCCTCGCGTTGCTCCGCCAACGCAGCCCCCAACTGAGCTATCGCCGTGGCCTCGAGGTACAAGAAATTCGCGAAGAGGCGGGGAGCGTTGCCATTCTTACCCGAGATCTCAACAGCCAAGAGACCATTGTTTTTCATGGAAAACGGGTTTTTTTGGCAGCCGGGGTGCTTAGTAGTGCTAAGATTTTACTCCATTCCCAACGCTGTTATGGTGAAGAAGTAGAGATAAAAGACAGTCAATACTTTGTTTTCCCCCTGCTAACCCGGGTTCGCTGTAAATCCCCTCGCCAAGAAGAAACTTTTACGATTGCCCAACAGGTTCTCCATATTGCTCACCCCACCCTTGCTTCTCCAGAAATAAGACTCTCGTTGTATCCCTATAACGATTTTCTCTCTCTTACCGTGCAGCAAAAATTAGGAGCCCTGTATCCACTATTTCGTCCCTTTGAGGATTATTTCCTCGGACATTTATTACTAGCCCAAGGCTGTTTACCCTCCAAGGTCTCGGGAAGCATCCGCCTAAGCCTGGAGAAACAGCCGAGTGATGGTAGCCTAAGCCTCCACTGTCGCTCTCGGCTCAATCCCACCAGCACCATCGTTTTTAAAAAACTATTTCGCCACCTTCTTAAAAACACCAGTAACCTCCAGGCGCTTGCCCTCGCCCCTTTGCTGCAACGAGGGAAAATTGGTCAGGGTTTTCATATGGGAGCATCCTGGCCAATGGCACTCAATCCCCAAGGGAAATTTTCCAGCGATCTTCTCGGTCGCCCCCAAGGCTGGCAACGTCTGCATCTGGTCGATGCCTCGGTGCTCCCTTCCCTTGCCAGTGGTTCCATCACCTTTACGATTATGGCAAACGCCTACCGGATTGCCGAACAAAGTAGAAATTTAGCTTAGCTGGGGAGTTTTTGTGAAAATTGCTATTAGTGGTGCTCATGGTTACTTGGGTAAGGCTCTCAGCGATCATTTTGCCCAGCAGGGACACACGCTGGTCAGGCTTCAGCGTAACGATTGCCCTCTGCAACAGCCAACTATCGAAAAAATTGGCGAAAACTGTCAGACTTTTATTCATTGCGCTTACGATATGTCCTTAAGCACATGGGAGGATATTTGCCGAGTAAATATCCAAGGCACTACTAAACTTTTTGCTCTTTTAGCAGAAAAAAAAATTCCCCAGGTTATTTTTATTTCAACCCTGAGTGCCTACCCCGCTTGTCATTCAAACTATGGGCGGGCAAAATACCAGCTTGAGCAAGAAGCCCTCGCTCGGGGCTTTTTGGTGCTTCGTCCCGGCTTGATCTACGGGGGAGAGCAACGCGGACTAATCGGTAAATTAAAAAAAATCTGTGGCGGACGCTCTCTGCTCCCCCTGATTGGCAGTGGCCGGCAGGTGCAATACACTACTTTTCTCCCTGATCTGCTTGCCTTTATAAGCGAAGCCGTGGCGAGTGAACTGGGTTCTCCCCAGGCCATAAGCGCTGCTCACCCTCGCGGTCTAACTTTTCGCACCATCCTTGCCTCATTATCTGGACGGAAGCAAATCCTGTTTATTCCCATCCCCTGGCCACTGGTATGGTTTGCTTTGTTTCTGCTCGAACGTATGGGGCTACGCCCTCCCTTTGCCAGCGATAGCGTTTTAGGTTTGGTTTATCCCACTACCTCAGCAGATTTTAGCTCGCCGTTTTGCCTCGAAAAATTTCGTCCTTGGTCAGCATAAGGAGGGCGCTTTGGGAAAAAACATCGTACTTATTATGGCTCACTGTGATGACGAAGTTTTTTTTTCAGCACGAATTCTCCAGGAAATTGCTCTTGGTAATGAGCTTTTTTGTGTTTACATTACTAATTGCCATCATAAATTTACTGATCCCAAAATTCGCCTTAAAGAATCTTACAACGCCTTGGCGTATCTTGGCGTAGCGAGAGCAAATATTTTCCCGATCGGCATCCATAATAATTTTCCCGATGGGCAGTCATTTCGCTATATCGACTCCATCTTTAGTACGGTGCAAGCGGCACTCACCAAGATTCGTATGGATGAGATTCTTACCCTCGCCTGGGAGGGTGGTCATGTGGACCACGATGTCGCCCATTTAATTGCCCGAGCCTTGGCTAACTCTTCTTCAAGAAATATTAAGCTCTGGGAATTCTCTGCTTATCACGCGTATAGATGCAAAAAACCTTGGTATCATACCATGGCGCTGCTGAGTTCTCCACCAGCAAGTTCACCCATACGGGAACGAAGACTAACTCTTTGGCAAGGCATACACTGCTTTGCCGTAGTGCGTTTTTTTAAATCGCAGTGGCAAACCTGGTTGGGATTGGGATTGGGCTGCCTCGTTGAACTTGTTCTCTTTCGCCGAGAACGTTCTCGACTTCTCCCTAAGGAGTTTAGCCTGAAGCCACCCCATCCCGGCTCCTTGCTCTACGAGCAGCGCTTTAAAAAAAGCTATGAGGAATTCTTCGAGGGCGTGAGCCTATTTTGCCAAACGAGGCTATAATTTCATGCAAAACTATACCTTTAAACCCTTGGATCTCAGCGCTGCTGGCCTTGTTCAGCTGCAACAATTAATGGCCATGGTCTGGCCTCAGGCGAGACACCTCGATTATTCCTATCTTCACTGGTTGTACAACGAAAATCCGGCGGGAGCTGCCCTTGGTATAAATGCCTGGGAGGGTGAAGAACTAGCAGGCCACTATGCGCTTCTTCCTCTTAATGCCTTGCGCTTTGCTCAACCCACTCGTGGCGCTTTATCACTTAATACTGCTGTCCACCCCCATCATCAGGGTAAGGGGCTTTTTCTTTGTCTTGCTCAGCAAAGCTATGATTTAGCAATAACCCGGGGAATAACCCATGTGCTAGGCGTTGCTAACGCCAACAGTACCCCCGGCTTTACCCGCAAACTTGGTTTTTCGCTTATTGGACCTCTCGACGTCCGGATTAGCTTTAGCCTCCCTCAGCTTCGCACCACCCCCTTAGGGCCTATCCCTTCCTGGCAACGTAGCTGGTCTAATCACGAGCTTGCCTGGCGGCTCGCCAATCCCCATGGAAGATATAGTAGCGTGGCTGAAGGGGCCACCCGCTGGGTGTTAGCCTCCGTAGCCCAAGCAGGTACGGGCTCGATTTTAAAGATCGAGCAGCGAGCCGAGGGCATCGCCAGTATCGATGCTGCTATTCCTCGTAAAAATCCTCCGTTATGTAAAGTCTGGCTGGGCCTTAGTCCACAGATACATCCTTCTATTTTTTCCTTTCCCCTGCCCCAGCGTTTGCGGCCTTCGCCGCTAAATCTGATCTATCGTTCCCTCAGTCCTGGCGACGAATCTCCCGGGCGCGCAAGTATTCAGATTGAGGGAATCGATTTTGATGCATTTTAAGGGGTTGGCGAAGCTCGGCACAGCCTACTTAAGTCTATTGTTTAGAGTAGTTATATTGATATCGGCAAAGGTATCTTCCGGATACAGCAGCTTAATTTGTTGATAAAAGCTAATAGCTGCACGAGTAAAATCAGCACGCGACCAAAAAGGTCCCGCTATGTCTAATAAGGAAAAATAGGTGTTTTGGCGATCAAGCTCAGCAGCCTGTTTGGTGAAATTAAAGGCTTTTTGCCAATCTCCACAACCTGCATAGGCTGTAGCTAAACTACGATATAAGGCGAAAGAGGCAAGGTTTTCACCCTTGGCATATTCCAAGTACTCCAGCGCTCGTTGATAGTCGTGAGTGGCGATAAAACCCTCACCAAAACGCAAGGCGAGCTCCCTGCTCGGCATTCTCTTACTTGCTCGTTCGAGGTTGAGAAAAAGGCCAAGCTGCACATTCCCATTGAGCAAATTATTCTGATACCCTTGCAAATTATTCGAAACGATAAAATCAGCTTCTTTACGTACCACGGTCTGAACAAAACCTCCCAAGTAAAAATCCGCCGCAAAAAGAGCCTGGCTGCCCAGCTGTTCCCTCAGTTGATCATCGATATAGATCACTGCCGCCGCAGGCAACTGATCTCGTACTCGTTGCATTTCAGCAGTTTGCGAAATATACGCCGCATGTTCTGCTTGCTTATGCTTGGTAACGTCGATCTGCGCCGCGAGCAAAACGCTACAGCAGCCTAGGGCCAGAAGCCCTGCACTCGGCAGGGCAAAAACCCTGAGCAGGGAAGCAGTGCGTGGAAAATAACGCCTGACTAACTGGGCAAAACCCTGGGGGATCTGCAGAAAAACCGCCCAAAAAACCAGAGCCGAGGCCGTCGCATATATAAACTGAAATCCGTGAAAAACAACAAAATGAAGCAGGGGAAAGATCCAGAAAAAAAGCGAAAAAAACAAGCTCAGCAGCAGTATCCGCTGCCTACTCAAACAGCTGCCAAGCATTGCAAGCCCTAAAACAAAGCCAACCCAGAGATTGGGGGGCGGCAGGTAGGCGAGGATTCGTGAAGGGCTGAAAACATCACTGAGCAAGGCTAGATAGAGGTTATAAATATAAGACAGCTCGAAATAGCTCTTAAAACCTTGATTTAACGCAGCATTCATACCAAAACGATTAGCTGCCGAGCTTAGCGCCTCACTCGCGAGTATAGGCTGAGCGGTGAGGAGATGCTCACCATAGAGTTGCCCAGCTAAAATACCGCTTGCGAGCACGATAGCAAAGCCCCATAGAGCAGCGAGAAATGCAAGCTGCCGACGTTGCGCTGGCAGCCACAAGCAGGCTATGCTGTGGACTACGGTAAAGGAAGCCAGCAAGGCAAAAGGCTGCCAGCCAAGCATCAGGGCAGAGAATAACTTGAGAAAAAGCTGCCCCCGCCTGCCTTCTTGCAGCCAACAAACCAAACCGTGAAACAGCAAAAACAAACCACATAACGCGGGGCTGTCGTTAAAAGTCATATCTGCATAATAAAGTGGAGTAAAGCCAGCAAAGGCGAGAGCCGTCGCTGCGAGAGCAAGCAGGGGATTGCTCATTAAGCGAGACATGCTGAGAAAGGCACCGTACATTGCCAGTAAATAAAAAAGCAGCATAAGTTTACGAGCAACATTGATCTCCAAAGAAAGCTGGGGAGCGACGGGCAGCATAGCTGCTTTCATCAAAATAAACGTGGTAAGGGGGAAACGGACATAGGTGAGATAGCTGGTTTTTTCCTCAGCATCAATGCTTGCCCGTGCATAGGGAATCAACTTGTTTGTCCAAGAAATGTTTTTTGCCAGACTAAGACCGTGGGCGGAAACAAAACCATGATGACCAGGGGGAAAAGCGGGTAGCTCAGCATCTAAGCACAGAAAAAACACGGCGAGGATAAAAAAGAGAGAGCGAGCTAAACTAAACTCCTTAGCGGTAAAGCCAACCATGAGATCTCCTCTACTGGGCTGCAACTCGTGGCATCGACGGAACAATGCGATTATCCGCCCAATGCTCCTGGTACCAGAGCCACAGGGCCTCAGCGGCAAGCTGACTCCCCCGTATTTGCCAGGCACCGCTATTGACCACCACGGCGCTGACCACTACTTGGGGTTTATCGTAGGGCATCAAGCCGCTAAACCAGGTAATGCGTCCCTTCGGGGATTTGCCGGTAAGGGATCCGGTTTTACCACCAGCTAACTCCCTAATTTTAAGGTATTTTTTTGAACGAAAGCCACCACGAGCTGATCCCTTGATCACGGTCTGGTGCATGAGGGTTCGCAACTGTTGGCTATGCTCATTGCTCAGGAGACGCCGTTCGCTGGCAGCGCTATTCAATAGAGCATGTTTATCACTGCCATCTTGAACCCGCAGGGGTAAACTCACCCCATCGCGAGCAATGGCAAGATTAATCCAAGCCGCGTGCATGGGGCTTATTCCTACGCGACCAAAACCTGCTGCGTACTTTCCCACGCTCCCCACACTGGATGAATTTGGCTGCGGCGGAACATGAGGGCTTTGTTTGAGGAAAAAATCGGTGGCAATGCCGCCATCCCAGCCAAATTTGCTGGCATAGAGCGACAGCACATTGAGACCCAGATATTTTACCGCCATCTGTGCGAAAAATCCATTGCATGATATGGCGAAGGCCTGCTCTAGGGTGAAATTTCGTCCCTCCTTGCCAGCCTTGTCTCGTAACCAACTTCCCTGAGGATTAACCTCAGCACATCCGCCCGTGAGATTGCGCACCTTATCAGCAGCGGTTGCCCCTACCTCCAACAAAGCGGCGGTGGTCACGGTTTTAAAAAGAGAAGCTGCTGGAAAATCGCTGTACAATGCCGTATGGGTGCTGGCACCATTGGGATCATGGCTCCACTGCTCAGGCTCCTTGCCCTGGGCCATAGCGATGATGGTACCGCTGGCCACATCTACCATAACTACCGCGGCAATCGGTTGACCGCGTTTTGAGATAAATGCTTCAAGTTGCTGCTGAATTTTGCCATCGATGGTCAGCCGTTGTGCTTTTCCCTCAGAGGACTTAACTACCACGACATTGTTTTTGTCGGGCGAGGGAAGATGCCTTGGTAATTTTATCGGTGACTGACCGACGCCAGCAGGACTATAACAAGTAAGAATGATCAGCGTTAATCGGCTTAGGATTTTCACAGGGCGCTTCCTTGAGCTGATTGGTAACGAGAAATCATGGGAGGCCACTATTTTCTATCGTTTGTATTTCTATCGTTTGTACCGTCTCTATTTCAGTCTTTATTTTCGTTTTTTATGTAAAGATATCGTACCACAATTTATTGCAAATACGATTATCTTTTGTGCCATCGTTGTGGTCTCTCAGTTGGTGCGTCTATCTAATGTCTTGATGGCTTTCGGTTTATCTGCCGAGAATATCTTGCTGCCTTTTCTTTATATCATCCTGCCTTTTCTGCCGGTGATTCTCACCGTAGCTTTTTTGTTTGCGCTGGTGAGTATTATAGCTCGCCTCAGTCTTGATGGGGAAATTATTGCAATCCAAGCACGGGGCATGAGCCTGCTCCGTTTCAGTCTTGCCCCCCTGGCTATTGGTATGGTGCTATCAGCGGTGGCGAGTGTGACGGCTCATTACGGTGAAGCCTGGGGACGCCGTGAATTTGTCCAATTTGTGTATCGAAAAACCCATGTCGAAATAGACAATGTTTTGCATACCAAGCTCCAGCCTGCAGTCTTTCTTCATGATTTTCTTGATTATGTCTTATATGCAGAAAAAATTTCTCCCGATCACACGACTCTCAGTCGGGTGCTAGTGGCTAACAGTCAAGGGAGTAAAAACAAATTTATACTGCTCGCCAAAAAAGCCAAGCTCCACGGTTCGATCAATGAAGGCAATCTCAAGGTACATTTTTTTGAGGGCTTTTCCTATACCCTAGAGGCGGGGGACGAGCAGATAAAAACCACAAGTTTTGACGAGGGTGAAATCGATTTATTACAAATTTTTCATGAACGCATTCTCGGTCAACCTGGATCGGAAGATGACTTTCGCAGTTACCCCCCCCAAGAGCTGTCGACCTATATCGACTCTCTAAAACAGCAAGGGACTCACCGCGAAATTCTCGCTAAGGCTCAGTATTTGTGGCACGCACGCTTTGCCAATGCGCTGCTGCTGATAAGTTTTTCCCTCCTCGGAGTCCTGCTTGGTTTGCACGATCCCCGTTCGCTAAAAGCCCCGATTTTTTTAAAAACTATCGCCACGGTAATTTTTTGTTTTTCGTTTATTTCGGTTTTTCGCTGGTGCTCAGAAAACAACTATTGTAATCCGTTTATCAACGCCTGGCTTCCCCAGCTGCTGCTCTTCGCTTTTTCTCTGTGGGCTCTGCTGCGCCGTAACCGCTTACCCGCCGCGGAGCCCCTGTTTAAGAACTTAGCGACGAAGCTTAATCCACGCCTGATTATTAAAGGTATGAAATAGGCGTTGGCCACCCCGCTCCATGGTGAGCTGAATCTTGCTTTCTGCCATGGCATTGCTCGCCGCTAAAGTGCTTGTGCCTCGGTTTTCTGCCTTTATAAAAATTTCCATCAAGGTGTGATAAATTTTGCGCGCATCATCGAGGGAATTTTCAGCATGATATCCGCGTAACTCGTGGCAGACATTTATTAAGCCCCCCGCATTGATGACGTAATCAGGCGCATAGAGAATACCCAATCCGCGTAAGCGTTCGCTGTCTTTTTCTTCGTCAAGCAATTGGTTATTGGCAGCTCCCGCAATGATGGAGGTACGAAGCTCAGCAATGGTACGTGCATTGAGAATTCCCCCGAGCGCACAGGGACTATAGACATCGACCTGCTGACGGTGAATATCGTTGATCGAAACTATTTCTGCATGATATTTTTCGCGCAAATGAGCGGTGGCGTGCGCATTAATATCCGCCACAACTAAATGCACGCCGTTTTCTGCCAGCAATTGACAGAGGTGGGAACCCACCGCTCCGCAGCCCTGCACCGCAACCCGCAGCCCCGCCAGACTATCCCGATGTAAACGATATTTTACCGCAGCTTTGATCCCCGAAAATACCCCGAGAGCAGTGACCGGAGAGGGATCACCTGAGCCCCCACTTACCGAGGTAGAACCGGTAACGTAGGGGGTTTCTTTGGCGACAACATTCATATCATCGACCCGCACATTGACGTCTTCTGCGGTGATATAGCGCCCCCCCATGCTATTAACAAAGCGACCAAAAACACTGAAAAGTTCCTTGGTTTTTAGGCGCTGAGGGTCACCGATAATCACCGATTTGCCTCCTCCTAGGGGGAGATTTGCTACTGCCGCTTTATAGGTCATTCCCCGAGAAAGGCGGAGCACATCGGCTACGGCTTCTGCCTCGCTGTTGTAGTTCCAAAACCTACATCCACCGAGGGCCGGGCCTAATACAGTACTATGGATTGCGATGATTGCTTGTAAGCCCGTTGCATTATCCTGACAAAACACCACTTGCTCATGGCCGAATTTATGAATTTCTTTAGTAATATCCATTTGTTACTCCAATTCAGTGCTCTACGGAGTTGGCGCTAGCATTCTCTTAAAGCAGTTGCTGCTGTTTGAAAAAACGTAGTATAACCCTCGCAGTTGCCGCTCAGCAGAACGCTCCCTAAAAGCTAACATGGGTAGATGTTGGTTAATAGTTTAAAGTAGCCCGATTATGGGGCTCCCCCAAGGTATGTATGAAAAATTTTGCAGTGATAATCGTTGGTGGCGGTCACGCCGGATGCGAAGCAGCCCTAGCAGCTGCTCGCTTGGGATGTAAAACCTTGCTGATCACCCACGCTGTTGATCGCATTGGGGCGATGAGCTGCAATCCAGCGATCGGTGGTACGGCAAAGGGGCATCTGGTTAAGGAAATCGATGCCCTGGGTGGGCAGATGGCAAAAGCCATCGACGCTACCGGCATTCAATTTCGTATTCTTAACCGCAAAAAAGGCCCCGCTATTTGGTCATCACGGGCCCAGGCCGATATGGGCCTCTATAGCCGTTATATGAAGCATACTCTAGAGCAGTGTCCCGGTTTATCGATTATTCAAGATAGTGTGGAAGAGTTGCTGGTCAGTGGCGGGGAAACCAAGCTTGTCACCGGGGTAGTGGGCAAACTATGGGGACGGATCACCGCACAAAAGGTGGTCTTAACCACCGGGACTTTTCTCAATGGTCTGATTCATATCGGTAGCACCCAGACAGGCGCAGGTCGTTTTGGTGATGCCCCCTCCCTTGGGCTTGCCGAATTTATTCGCACTTTTGGGCTGCGCCTCGGCCGTTTAAAAACCGGTACGACCCCGAGGTTAGACGGCAAAACCATCGCCTGGGAAAAGCTGGAAGTACAGCATTCCGATGCCACAATTATTCCTTTTAGCTTTGACACGGTGGCCATCACCAACAAGCTTATTCCCTGTGCCCTTACCACCACCAACAGCCGTACCCATCAGGTGATCAAAGATCATCTCCATGAGTCCCCGCTCTATAGCGGAACTATAACTGGTATTGGCCCACGCTATTGCCCTTCCATCGAAGACAAAGTTGTCAAATTTGCTGATCGTCTTTCTCACCAAATTTTTCTTGAGCCCCAGGGATACGACACCTGTGAGGTCTATCCCAACGGCATTTCCACCTCCCTGCCTCTGGCAGTACAAGAGAAGATGATCCGCACCATAGCTGGTCTTGAAAACGCCGAGATTATTCGCGCCGGTTACGCGGTTGAATATGACTTTGTTGATCCCACTGAGCTTACTGCCAGTCTTGAAACTAAAAAAGTCCCCAATCTCTATTTAGCAGGGCAAATAAATGGTACCACCGGCTACGAAGAAGCCGCAGCCCAGGGGCTTATTGCGGGTATCAATGCTGCGCTAGCTGCTCAAGGTAAAGAACCTTTTGTTCTCTCGCGCGCCCAGGCCTATATTGGGGTCCTGATTGATGATCTGGTTACCAAGGGTACGCAAGAGCCCTATCGGATGTTTACCTCACGAGCAGAATATCGCTTATTTTTGCGGGAAGATAATGCGGATACCCGCCTGACGGAACTAGGGGCAAGCCTAGGCTTGGTTTCTCCCCACAGCTACCAGTTATTCCAAGAACGCCAAGCTCAACTGGCGTATGGGCTTAAGTTCCTCCATGAAACCAAGCTTGGCAGCATTACCTTGCCGGAGCACTTGCGTGAGCCCCACGATAACTCCGGGGTTAAGCTTGCCGCCTTGCTTAAGCGCCCTGAAGTCAGTATTGAAGAGCTCCCTGTGCTTAAGGAGCTTCCCCCTCTACTCCGTCTGCGCTGTGAGATTGAAATTAAATACGAGGGTTATATAACCCGTCAACACCGCGCCCTCAAAGACACCGAGACCCTCGATCGTATTTACTTACCCCGCCCTCTCGCCTATGCTGGCATTATTGGCCTCAGCAATGAGGTTATCCAAAAACTCAACCAGCACCAACCCGATAACCTCGGTCAGGCTTCTCGACTCAGCGGCATCACCCCCGCAGCAATCCAAGTGCTACGAATTTGGCTGCAAGGAGGGAAGAAGAAGAAGATTGCCGCTGACGGGGTAGCGCGCTTATAACTTGTTTAACTTAGTTTTTTTACCACGAGGTCCCCCAGTTGAAACAAACCCGACCCTCCCGCGGAAGATCCCGATTTGCTCCTTCCACCCCTGGAGCGAAACGCTCCAGCCCCCCCCTGCGCCGTGCCCCCGCGAGCGGGGAAAGAGGAATGCGGCGGCGACCTGGTGGGGGAGAGAGGGAGAGGGAGAGGGCCCAAGGCAGTGGGATTCCCCCCCAGGAATTAGCGCGCTATGTGGAGCAGAGTGCAAGAGATCTAGCCCTGCTGCATAAACAAAGCGAGGCCTTGCAGGCAAAAACTCGCCCGAAAAATGCTGATGAGCTCCGTCTCGATAGCTGGCAAGAAGAGGCCATCGCCTACCTCTCCCAGGGCACTAATGTGGTAATCGATGCGCCGACCACAGCCGGAAAAACCCGGGTGGTTGAGTCTTTTTTTGCCCAGCATATCGACGATGCGACCTTTCGTGCCTGTTATACCTGCCCGGTAAAAAGTCTCTCTAATGATAAATTCAAAGAATTTCGCCAGCAATTTGGCCTTAACAAGGTCGGTATTTCCACCGGTGATTACCGCGAAAACTTGAGTGCCCCCCTGGTGGTGGCAACCCTCGAGACCTATCGCAATTCCTTGCTGGGGGTGGAACCTGATTTCGGTCGCCGCTTGGTGGTATTTGACGAATATCATTTTTTGCAGGATGCGAGCCGGGGAAGCTCCTGGGAAGAAGCCATTATTCTTACCCCTCCAGATTGTCAAATGCTCTTATTGTCTGCTTCGATCGGCAATGCACGAGATTTCGTACGATGGATTGAAGAAATTACTAAGCGACCAACCATTCTGATTACGGTTAGCGATCGTCCCGTCCCCCTGGTCAATTTGGTATGGGAAGGCAATTCCTGGCTAATGGCTGATCTGCTGCCCAAGCCGCAGGTTAACCTGCGGCGTTCCGGTCATCCGCCAGCTGTGGGGGGGGATGAGTTAACTGAACGCGTGGCTGCCTTAATTCCCCAAGGACTCACCCCCTGCCTGGTCTACGCTGGTAAGCGACGCAGCTGCGAGAATATTGCCGAGGCTCTGGTGGCAGCCCTGCCTCCCCTAAGCAGCGAGCGTCGGCGACACTTGCAGCTCCTGGTGACTGAGCTCGATCGCGAGCTTAAAGCCTTAGAATTAAGCAATCCTGAACTGACAGGAATGATTTTCAGTCACGGTATTGCCTACCACCATTCGGGCTTGATGCCCCCCGTTCGCCTGCTCATCGAACGCCTGCTCAAAGAAGGTGAACTGGCGGTTTGCGTAGCCACCATGGGCCTCAGTCTGGGGATTAATTTTGCGGTAAAATCCACGGTAATCAGTGATTTTGTCCGCCCCGGAGAATTCGGTTTTGTTTCCTACGGTACTTCAGAAGTGTTGCAAATGACTGGTCGCGCAGGGCGGCGAGGCCGAGATGTGGTTGGCTTTTCCTGCTGGTTAAACCTGGCAGCTTATCGCAAATTATTGCCACGAGAACGCGAGAACTGCTATTCCAATTTACGTAACGATCCCAGTACGATTTTGGGCTTGTATAGCCGTGGCTTTCGGGTGCAGCAGATCGAGCATTTTTATCATCAGAGCTTTCTTAAATTTATAAAACCAGGCGTGCATCTCTCCCTGATTTACTTGGCCTGGCTCAAAAAACAACTGGGCCCGAATGCGAAGCCACCCTGCCAGTCCCCTGGCCATGAATTTGCAAAATACTATGCTGAAGAAAATGCTTCATGCTACGATTGCCCGCTTATCAAAAACTGCCACCAGGTGATTCGTAAGAAAGAAAAAGAAAGCAGCCTCGCCGCAATGCACCTCCATCTCCATCGTATCGGTGCCCTCACCGGCGAGGAGCAGCTCAGTGAGCGCGGAGATTGGGCGCGATTTTTCCCGCAAAACGGGGGGATTTTGGTGGCGATCATGCTCGCCCAGGGGGAGATAAGCAGCGAAACCCTCCAGAGCAGCCTCGAATTGATGGCAGCCTTATCTTTGGCCCATTTTAAGACCAGCAAATCTGCAAATATTATTTATAAGTTCCCCTACTCAGTCTCGCGAGTGCGTCGCGATCTTGAAGTACTCTATCCGCGCGAATTGTTCCCCGATTACTACGAGCAGCCCAAGGGGTTTCGCAAAGAAGTGTATATCTTTAAGGATTTTAATCCCGCCGCCGGTTTTGTTATTAAACTCTGGTGTGAGGGCTTACGCTGGGATGAGTTGTTGAAGAAAACCACCCTGCTTGATCTGGGTGAAGGAGATATTTCCGGGCTTATTTATCGCTGTGCTTCTTACTTACAGTCCTTAGCACAAGCGCAAAAAGGCGATATCTCCCAAGCCGCGAGAGAGTTACGTAAGCATATCTTGCGTGAACCGGTCTTACCCACCTTCTAGAGCTCCCGCTGGTTTCACCATTCCCTTAGCAAAGCTCCTCTATAAATGAGGCTCGTTTTTGACGAGCAACACCGTTGCAGACCAAAACACGATGGATATAAGAAACGCTAGAGGTTTATCGTATGACTTATTCAGTAGGAAAACTGCTTATCTTAGCAAGTTTTTTGGGCAGTAATTTGTCAGCAACAGAAAAATTCACCGTTAAAAAACAGCCCCGCTTCCCCTTGGCAAGCAGCATATTCTCACCTGATTATCCCACCAGGCTTCTTTTTTCACTGTTATGGGTTCACTATTTTTATCTGCCCCCCCCTGCCCCTCCTAAGCCTTCAGGCCAACACCTCAAAAGAGTCCCCCCGTGCGATGATTTGTTTGCTCTAAACTGAGAAGCTGTTTTGACTCTCCTCAACACCGCTAAAATTGTATGGAGGAATAATAATAAAGCCGAGTTATTTGTCTTTAAAAGACTTTTTAAGTCTATTTTTACTCGCTCGAAAATGCCCTGAGAGTTACAAAAGAAAAAACAACATCCGCTTTCTTTAAGAATTCTCACGAGGTAAAAAATGTTTCCTATTGTCCTGACAAAAAGTTTGCTTAAAAAATCTATGGTTTATCGAGCAAGCATTTTTTCCTTCGCCCTTTTGTTTGCCGTTCCCCTCGCCAGTTACGGCGCAAGTAACTTTGAAAGCCGCGAAGCCTACCCCCAAAATATAGCAGCTCTGCCAGCAAGCGTAGAGCAAGCGCAGCCTGAGTTAGCTGAGATCTCAGGCGACTTAAGCAGACTCCCGCCCGACGAACAAAAAACCGGCAAAAAAAAGCTCGGCCCCAAGGGGCTGTTAGATCCCCACTATCCCGGAGCAATTCACATTAAACCAGAAAGCGTCGATTTTCCGGCTGCTCTCAACATTACCGCACCTCCAGGCCTGGCTGCAGGTGAAGTCAAACTACTTACCCTGAGTCACCACTACCTGAAGGGACTCTCGCATCTAGAACTAAAGACGCTGCTTGACCACCTCAATAACATTCCCCTAAAAATTAAATGGCAAGATAAAGCGGGGCATGTACAAACGGGCAGCAAGCATTTGGGACTCTTTCGCAGCAAAACCTGGGTCAAAACCACCGCTGCTGCTGCTCTGACCTTTGAGATCGGCAGACAAAAGCACCATGAACTTTTTGCACGCATGGTGGCGCTCTCCCCCCATAGTGTAAGTGCCCTCCTCCAGGGAAGAGCAGGAGCGGTGATGGACGCCAAAACTGCCGCCCAAGCCCTGGTACTTACCCTGTCGCAAATGGACAGCCAAAGTCCGAGCTTCCTCGCCCAGGCAGCACGAAAAATAGCCCACACCTATATAGCCTATTGGGCCGAAGACCATGCCAATCATCTAATTCTAGCACTGACCACCTTAATTCTCGAAACCTCAAACCAGATGAATCAAGCTCCCCTACCATTTACCCTCAAGCAAAAAGGAATTTTATTAGGGTCTCTGCTGGCCGCTTGCATGGAACAAGCCAAAAAAATCACTTCTCATGATGAACGACGCTTATGGGTGGTCAATTCTATTTCCAACCTAGTATGGGCATCGACCACTTTTCTCGGGGCTGTTCCCATTGCCGGAGCGGTTGCCGCTTCAGTTGCCGCAATTATTTCTATTGGTGTGGTTGTCTGGGCGGTGGTCCACAATAAAATCGGCAAACGCGATTATATACCGAAAATTCATGAGATAGAGGGCCATATTGAATTCTCTGCTCTTGATACCGCGGAGCATAACCAGAAGCCAGGAATGATGGTAGACATGCTGAGTCTTCTCGCCTGGATGCGCGCCTCTGTTCATGTGAACGGCTATGCGGATTAAGCCTAGATGTTTGGCTCTTCCTCAGTTTTTTGGGTAAATTGTTGAGAAAGACCGGACTGCTACCGCGCTGACCAGCTAATTTCCCCGATTACGCATTTTATCCAGCTTGGTTCCTCCGACGCGATAGGATCGCTGTCGCGAGGGAAGGCACAGCAGGTTTTTTACTAGGTATTTTTCCTGCCCGAGGTTGACGAGCCCCTGACTTTTTCCAACGAAAAATTACCCATAAAGGTTTCGGCAGGTATCCCCAAAATGCCCTGACACGATAACCTCTTTATATTTCTGCTTTTTTAGCAGTTATTAGTTCTGCGTGTCCACTAAATTAGGCTATGGTCAACCGAAATGAGAAATGAGCCCTGAAATGAAATGCGATTGTCGAATTTTCAACAAAATGCTAGCATCCATAATGAAAGCTCTTTGAGTCGTTTTCTTTTGTTTGTACTTTAGAAAACTACCACTCTTGCGAGCTTTCACAATATTTTTAATGAGTTATGCTTCCGCGATAAAATACCGATCACTTATGAATAATATTATTTTAAAAAGTTTCTCAAAGGCTTGGTTGGATCTAGAGCCTTAGTGAAGGAGAATGATGCTGGTTACCATAAAAATATTTTACCATTTACCTGAAGCTGAAATAGCTCATAGCCTTCTCGAAAGCTACGCAATCCCATCGTTTTTGTTTGGAAAAGAACTAGTTGCTTTAAACTATCTCAAACATACGACCATGGGAGAAATACGCTTGCAAGTACCTGAGGAAATGGTTGAAGAAAGTTTAAAAATTCTGGGAAAAAATAGTGGGTAAATTCATGATAAAATTTCGTTGGATCGCTGGAATTATTAGTTTTACGTTACTCGTGTTTGGTGCTGTCACCAATGCTAAGGAATTAACTCTTTGGGGCGTCTCCTACCACTTAGGTGGATCATATCCCGAAGCGCCTCGAGGACTGGATAGCAAGGGGGTGGTGGTTATTAATCCTGGACTTGGATTTATATTCGATAGCCGTGAATTTCTTCATCAGGATGGGTTCTCTGCGATTTTTCAGCTCGGTTATTTTCAAGATTGTGACAAACGTGATTTTTTTTATTCGGGACCAGGGCTGCGTTATAGACAATTGTTGATTGGAAACTTCTCCCTTGGTGGAAGTACCACCTTAGCTGTTGCTAATGGGGAACAATGGGCTACGGGTAAGCGGGGGTGGTTGCTGATTCCTTTTCCGCTACTCGAGGGAACATTTCATTTTGAAGCCTATACCATCGGCTTTTTTTCAGGGTATTCTCCAAAGAATATCAGCGCTTCTGCAACTTCTGGAGGCGGTTTGATTTTTTCGGGAATGAATTTGGGATTCTAGGGCTTATCAATTTTGACGTTACCCCGAAAAAGTGGACACCCAGTTACATGTAGGCGCTGTCGATTATGAATCACGAACGCTTGTTGCGTAACTGGGTGTCCACTTTTTCGGGGTAACGTCAGACCTTCGAAGGCAGGATACTGAAGATTGTAGGAATCCCTCTAAAGGAAACCAAAGAATTTATGTAACTACTCAGCATAATCTGGGGGAACTTTGTGAACAAAGTTCCCCCACACCCCCCTCTACCTAAAGACTTTACATAAAAATAGGTATATTTATTTCGCCGCACCAAGTTATTTTTGCAAAATAAAAAAAACAGCTAACCTTTTGTTGACTAAAACTAAAGG
>JAHFAI010000098.1 GCA_023250635.1 Deltaproteobacteria bacterium
TCGTCAGGACACGGCGCTGGCGCTTTCGCGCCAGCGCCTAACTAGTCGCTGGCGCGAAATAGCATATTTCGTGCCGCGACGTGTCCTGAGGAGCAAAGCGACGAAGGATCTGTCACGTGATATCCGGATGTTATGTGAAAGATCCTTCCTCGCTGCGTTCGTCAGGACACGGCGCTGGCGCTTTCGCGCCAGCGCCTAACTAGTTTAGCAGAGAAAAAGAGAGCAAAGCAAGGATTAGGGAAGCTCAGCTGAGCCCACCTGGAGCAGCTAGCCGGGAAACGAACCATATACAGAGAAAAGAGCTTAGCATTATCAGGCTGCGAAAGGGATAGTGCATCAGGATCTCTGCAGGAATCAGCGAGGGTATGCCGAGGCTTGTTTCACCACAGAGGCTGCGCCAGCCCAGGGACCAGATCATTCCTGCCAGTGCTCCCCGGGGACGGGGATTTTTGATAAACAAAACAGCCAGCAATTGGGCGAATAACACCACGTAAACCAGCTCCGAGGAAAGACACCAGAGGGTGTAAACACTCGAGGTTTTGATCCCTAGGAATGCAGCAGCCAGTCCCACCGTTATCATAGCGAGACGAAGAGCGCTGACCTGCTCTCCAGGGTTCTTTTCACGGTGCCGCAGATTGAGGGGACGGAGGATATTCCACACGAACATGGAAGCAGCGGAGAGTATGGATGCTTCGAGAGCAGCGAGCGAGGCTGCCGCAACAGCCGCGATAACCAATAAGCTGACCCAGGAGGGGGTCAGGTACTTGATCACCACGGGGAGGATCATAGGGGGAGCAGGAGGGCTGCTTAAGCCGAGGGCTGCCCAGTCGGTGGTGGCGCCAATCATCCCTATAAGAGCAGGCGGTATGGCAATCAGTAAGCAAGTAAAGCCGGAGCTTAGGCTTAGAATTTTGGCCCGTCTTGGGGTGGGGCAGGCAAGGACCCGCTGAAAATAGCTGCCCCAGGGAATACCGCCGAGAATTACGAGCAGGGCTAAATCCAGCCAGCTTCCCAGCATAAAGGGTGCCGCGGCCTGGGGCCTGTCTGAGGCAAAAAACATCTCGATCACCTGCGGGAGACCACCACGGGCACTGAGCGCATAAGGGATGGCGAGGCCTAAGCCGGCCACCATCAGCGCTAGTTGCACCACATCGGCGTAGGCTACGGCCAAAAAACCGCCAATGATGGTGTAGAGGATTGCCAGGGCCGTAGAAGCGAGAATTGCTTGGCTCGCTGAGATACCGAGTAGGGTGGCCAGGGTCATACCGAGGGCGGTGAGTACGGAGGCGCTCCAAAATATTTCGCCGATCAGGGCTGGTACATAGAGGAGGGCGGTAAGGCCATAGCCATAGTGTTCCTGAAACGGATCGAGCAGGGTGGTATAGCCGCGTTGGTGCATGGGACGGGCAAAGAACAGCCCACCAACTACCAGACTCAACGCGAAACCCCAGGGGGCGTGGGTCCACAAAAAACCCTGGCTGTAAATCATCTCGGCGGTGCCGCAAATAAATCCGCCTCCCACCCAGGTCGCAGTCATGGTACAGAGACCAAGCCAGAAGGGGAAATTGCGTCCTCCCAGGAGGAGCGAGCTGAGGGAAGTATGTACACCGGCAATACGGCTGGCAAAAATCCCCAGTAGCAACATAAGGATAAAAGCTGCAGCGATGAGGAGGAGGATAAGGTGGTCCATGGGCGCTAGGTCCGAAATCTGTTCTTGTTTATCATGATAATTCAGATCTTAATTTAGCTAGGCCGTGACGCTTTCGCGCCACGGCCTAGCTAGTGGTTTAGAAGTCGATTTTATTATTGGTTCGATGCAGGTGGCAGTGGAAGCAAAGGCCAGCAAAAAAATCCATCAAGATCACCTCAAGGGATTACGCAATCTCAAAGAAGATTTTCCAGAAATCGCCAAACGAATTGTCGTAAGTTTGGAGGAAAAACCTCGTCTTACTGCCGATGGTATTTTAATTCTCGGTGCCGAGGAATTTGTCAGACGTCTATGGAACGGCAAGATTTTCCCAGAGTAGTTGCTTATAGAAAAATTAGCTGGTGGCCTCTCCGAGACTCGAACTCGGACGTTCTTACGAACAGTGGATTTTGAGTCCACCGCGTCTACCAATTCCGCCAAAAGGCCGCAGGGACATGAATAAAGCGAGCTCGGAGATTTGTCCACTGAAAAAATGCTTTATAGCAGATCCTCGATGGCAGGATTTAACTCCTCGTTAAGGGTCTGGCCGGCGCGTTCCACCTGCTTGAGCTCTTTTTTAAGCTGCTTAAGGGATTTTTTGTGCTGAGAAAACTCCCCGAGATACTGGTACAGGGGCTTGGCAATAGCCAACCATTCTGGGCGTTCCGCCACGGGATGCTGCAGCGCTTCTTCTTCTTGATCCTCCAGGCTCTCAAGCCAGCGTCGCTGGGCATAGCGCTTGGCTACCTTGTTGATAAGCAGTAGCAGCAGCAAAAATAACAGCAGGCCGGCACCTCCGGCTATCAAGCCGCTGTTTAGCGATGCTTCCCCCGCTCCGCTGCTGATTAATTTGGCCTGGTGAGCTACATACCAGCCGCCTGCAGCAGCTCCAGCGCTACTAAGAAAAGCTAAGGACACCCACTTCCACAAAAAACGGCTGTTCTTTTGGTGGAAGTCCACCACCGCAGTTAAGAATAGTTTAAGGTGGTGGCTCTGCTTGGCCATAAATGCCGCCATATGGTGGAGGCGTAGAATTGGCGCAGCAAAAATAGCCTGTTCAAGGGCGTGCTGATCATTGCTAAGCTCATTGAGAAAACTCTTTTTACCCACCGCTTCTTGCAGGGAGTGAGCACGAGAATAGGTTAAAAACAAGCGGGGAACTTCGCTCTGGGTCAAGGTCTGAGCCAGGTGCCAATAGAGGCTTCCATAGACTTCGAGAAAATCCTGGAGATGGGTGCAGGTGTCGATGCGATTGAGCACAAAAATGCTTTTTTTGCTCAGGGTGGCTTCGGGCATACCTCGTTTGAGGCGTTCGTAAGTCGCAGAAAAATTCCAGGGACGATGGGGATCGAAAAACACCACCAGAACATCAGCAAGGTTAGCAAGAGCCATCAGCGCCTGAATACGCAACTCTTCGTTATCGGTGCCGAGGGTGCCTTCGCTGGTGACCATGGGTGGAGTATCGATTAACGCAAGGTTGGCCAAACGGGGGAGATGGCTTTTTTTGAGTGCAAACTGCTTAGAAAACGCTTGTCCCAAACTACCCAAGTTACCAAAGGGGTAGAGTTCATCGTTGATCAGTGAGTCGCCGTGTTTTTCTTCGAGGGTCGCTCCCATCGATAGGCTATCTCCACCATCGTCGGGGCGAAAGCCGGTGATCACCGTAAAACCGTGCTGGGATTTCTCCTGTCCCTCAGGTTGCAGGGAAATACCAAGGAGATTATTGATAAAGGAAGATTTGCCCGCCGAGTGATCGCCCATAAGGAGCACCAAGGGTTTCCACACCATAGTGGGGGAACTCAACACGGTGCTAAGAGCAAATTTTGAGGCAAGGGGTTCGATTTCCTGCTCAAAGAGGGTAACCAGCTCTCCCTGGAGATGAGTGGTTGCTGCTGATTTATTGTCGCCATTGCCCTCGAGTGCTATTAAATGCCCCATGCGCTATCTCCTCGGTACGCAGCCCCAGGCACGGGGGGTGCGTGGGAGTAAAGGTGTCGGTATTTTATCACAATACGAGCGAAGTTTCCAAAAACCTAAAGAACGCCTCCTTTTGTTCTGGTACAGTAAATTGGGCAATACAGCTGCTTTTATGCTTGTCCAAGCCTTTTTGATAAGCCTTATCGTAGCGATGGAGCAACAGTAAACGTGCTGCTCCGGCTAAATCCTTGGCTGCAATATTCGTGCAGATCTGTTTATACACTTCTTGGGATAAAAAACGCCGACATTGCTGTAGACCAGCCATGAACGCTGCCGCAGTAGGGGCAGACCATTTGGGCGTATAAATGCGCAGCAAGCGTTGCAGGCGTTCTTCCAAAGAAGATTCCAGGTAGATCATGGGAGAAGCGCGCATTTTTCGTTGCAGAGGCAGAGGCAGCACCACCGGGCCGATCGCTCCTTCGATTTCTACCACAATGGTAGGGGCGGAACTAAGCTGGTGGAAAGCGAGGGCCAGTTGGTTCTCAAACTCTTGCTGAGTAGCGGGGGGAAGGGGCTGGGCGAGTCCTCCAAATAAGGAACCGCGGTGGCGAGCCATAGCTTCAAAATCCAAGCAGGGCAGGCTGCGCTCAGCTGCTGCGTGAATAAGCTCCGTCTTACCCACCCCAGTTTGGCCATTGAGCACGAGGAAGTTCTTCTCGCGAGTGCCCTGTTCTATGCTTGCCAGCACCAGCTGGCGGAAAGCCTTATAGCCGCCAGCCAGCTTGTTTACCCGCAGGCCTGAGGCTCGTAACCAGCGCAGACTAAGCTCAGAACGCATCCCGCCGCGCCAACAGTAGACCAGGATCTCCCCATTAGCCGTGGCGCCAATAAACTGCTCCAAATAGGCTTCAGCTCGGGCCGCAAAAAGCTCCAAGCCTAAGGCAAGGGCTTCCTGACTGTTTTTCTGTTTGTAGGTGGTACCCACGAGGTGGCGTTCGTCATCAGTGAGAATGGGCATATTAATCGCGCCAGGAATAGCCCCGAGCCGGAATTCTTTTTCGCTGCGCACATCGAGAATAAGCGTCCCCCTGCTGAGCGCTTGCTGAATTGCTTCCATGGACTATATCCTTAGGGTCTAAAGAGCACCGGCTGCTCGTGAACTAAGGGTGTAACCTCCCCGATTGCTGCTGCATAGGGAAATTGCTGGTGGAGAAGCCCAAGGGTTTGGCCGAGCTCCCGTGCAGGTACCGCGAGCAACAAGCCACCAGAGGTTTGGGGGTCAGCCGCAAGCCACTGCTGAGTTTCCCTGAGTCCATCCTTAAAACAAACGCCCCCCTTAAGAGCATACTCGCGATTTGCACGGTGAGCCATATTACGGACTCCCCCTTCGAGAAGGGCAGAGGCCCCCGGGAGTACTGGTACGCTGCTCATTGCGATCTCAAAACTCACGCCGCTGGCCAGAGCCATCTGCAGACAATGACCGGCAAGGCCAAAGCCGGTAATATCGGTGGCTCCATGGACCTGAAGCTGCTCTGCTGCTGCGGAAATATCATTGAGTTGCTTCATACTGGCAATAGCTGCTCGAGCAACGTCGGCCGCAACTGCTCGGCGTTTAATCGCCGAGGTGATGGTGCCCACTCCTAGGGCTTTGGTCAGGATAAGTATATCGCCAGGACGGGCTCCTGCATTGGTCCAGACTCGATGTTTGGGAACTATGCCGCTCACCGCAAAGCCTAGTTTTAGGGTCTCATCATCGATACTGTGACCACCGGCGATCACCGCTTTTGCTTCGCGCATTTTATCGCCAGCTCCCCTTAGTAAAGCGCGACAAACCTCTTGGGAAAGACTCTCCAGGGGGAAGGCCAAAATACTCAGGGCAAAAAGCGGTTTTGCCCCCATGGCATAGATATCGCTTAGGGCATTAGCCGCAGCAATTGCGCCAAAATCGTAGGGATCATCCACTATGGGGGTAAAAAAATCCAAGGTTTGGACCAGAGCATTTTCACCGTCGGGGAGCTGCCAGACGCAGGCATCGTCCATGGTGGTCGTACCCACGAGGAGCTCTGCGGCCGTACCAAAGTCCATCCCCTCAAGTACTTGACGCAGGTAGGAGGCGGGTAGCTTAGCCGCACAGCCGCCTTTTTTGACTAGCTGGGTAAGATGTATTTCATCCATGAACAATCCTCGTTTGAGCAGCTGATAAAGTGCTGAGTAGTTACCAAATTTCTAGCGCCTATGCTACTATTTACTCAGCTACATTCAGTAAATATCTGTATTTTACGATAGTTAACCACACGGAGATGTAAGCATGCAAAATGCCTTTCTAAACCCTCTCATGGTGATAGTGCTAGGTATTTTAATCAGCCACTGCACTCCGAACGATCTCGCTTCTCTCAGTAGTTTGAGCAAGAACCTCCCGGTAGCGCAAAATGCTTTAGATGGAGGAGGCAGCTCCCCAAGTACCGACTCAAGTCCTTCGTCCAGTCCCCAGAAACCAACGACCGATAACAATCCAAGCTATGCCGCAAGTCCTGCAAATGAAGGAGCAACAGTGCCTGCAATGCCGACAAATGGAGGAGCAGTGCCTGCAATACCCATGAATGGAGGAGCCCTGCCTGCAATACCCATGAATGGAGCAGTGCCAGCAATGCCTGCAATGCCTGCAATGCCTGCAATGCCTGCAATGCCTGCAATACCCATAAATGGAGGAGCCCTGCCTGCAATACCCATGAATGGAGGAGCCCTGCCTGCAATACCCATGAATGGAGCAGTGCCAGCAATGCCGATGAATAACATTCCGAACTCAGCAGATCCTAGCATTGCTGCTCTGCCTGCTAACGCCACCGTTTGTTGCGAGAGCTTTGGTTATGGCGCCATGATGGTAAAATGTTGTGAGAGTTATGCTTGGGTTCTCCCCGATCAGTGTTCGACGGAGGCAACGACGGGAGGAGGTGGTAAAAAGATAGTGGACGATTCCTTGTGCAGTGGAGCTTCAAAGCCATAACGGCTCGTTGGGGACGAAAAAAATTAACTGGTGGATACTAGATGCAAAAGCTGTTGTTTTTAGGGCTACTATTGCTTGGCTGTGCCAATAAACCCTTTAGTCGCAAACCTTTAGATTCTCCGCCAGCTTCTCCGCCGCGGACCGATGCCATTGCCGATTTATCAGCAATAGATATCAAAATTATTTTTTTACGTCATGGGATCTCTTGTACAAATCTTACTGGTTTTATCGAGCAAAAAAAAATACCAGGCAAAAAATTTCCCAATTTTTTGCACTATCTTGATCCAGAACTGAGTAGCATAGGCCAGCGTTACACCGTGAATAATGGCAAATCTTTGCAAAACTATTTAGCAAGCCAAGAAATAACGGTTGATTTTATTGGTTCCTCATCATTGTTACGAGCGATTGAAACAGCTCATTTTTTGTTTAATACTGATGCCAAAGTTTTCAAAAAAATCTACCCGCTGCCCTATTTAAAAGAGCTCGGCAAGGTGCGCAGCGATTTCCCCTCGGCAATAAAGGAGCAACGAGAATTTCTTAGTACCGCTGATGGTCTGAGCGGTTGTAATTCAGAAAAAATAACTGCTGACTGTCCGCTTGACTATACCTTTCTAAAAACCAGCGATTTAGCAGCTGCCCCTGCTAGTTTCGAACAGTTCAAAGAATGGCTCGGAAATAACCTCGAAGCAATCCTGAGCAATCAAACAAGCTGGTCTCCCCAGCCTCAGGGGAGAATGTTTACCATGGCAGTGGTAGCTCATAGAGGAGTTATGAAACGAGAGCTTAAAATTCAAGATAATGTGGATAATAATTCCGCGTTCCAATCCATACTGCGCTACGCCCGTCACGATACATCATGGAAATATAAGCACAGTGAGTCGCAGGAGTTTAGCAAGCTGCCCTATCCCTTTGCCTTTGCCCTGCCCTCTAGTAAGAAGTGGCCTGATTTAAAAGCGGAACTCTGTCCCGATCGTTGCCGCGAATTTAATATCTGCAGCGCTCACCCATAAAGGAGAACTTCACTTCATCGCAATAAATTCGGTTTATATCGTCGGCGTTAGCCTCAGCGTAATCGTCGGCCTGGGCCTGGTCCTGGGCCTGGGCGATAAGCGTAGACCTGGGCCTCAGCGGTTAAATTTGAGAATTTATATACAATAGAGTTGTCTCATAATTCAAAAACATTGCAGCACTAAGCAGCGATACAAAATCGAAGGGGATGTGGAAACCCCCGCTATTGAACTCGAACCTGTCGGTCGCTGCCAGAAAATTTCAAAAGCTAGGGAGAAGCCCATCACCAGCCTTGTGGATTTCGCTCCTCGCCACCCCCAGCATGGCAGGAGGCTTACGGTGGCATAAAATTCCATCCGCTCGAAGGGGATAAAATTTGACACCACCTCAGCCCCCTGCCCTTGCAAAGAGGTGAGCGAAGGACGAAAAACGAGCTCTCCCAAAAAACAAAGGTCAGGGTACAGCTTATCGAAGTCGCGGCTCATAGCTCGATGCATCGGAGGGGGGCTCACTCGCTGCCTGCTTACTCTTCATTGGTCAGGGGGCGGCTCGTCGAAGTCGTTGGCTCAAGCAAAAAAACAGCCTGTTTTTCCCTCAAGGAGGGTCATCTTTTTTCCTCTTAACCAATGCTGTTTTTAGCAAGGGAGGAAGCTTTTTAAAAAAAACGAGACCGAAATGCTCTTTTGCTCGCATCGCTTCCCTCTCCATCAACGGTTTTTGAGGCAAAAACCCGTGTATACTCGAGTTAGAACAGGGGAGGTACTATGGAAACCTACAGTATACAAGATCTGAGCAAGACACTTGCTACACTTGATGATCTCGAACTGTGGCAGAGAACCACAGCCGCAGCCCAACAAGAAAAACACTGCTGTGCCGTAGTCATTGCCCATATAGCTGAGGTGCGGAAACGCAAGCTATTTCTCCTTCATGCTTGTCACAGCTTGTTCGATTATTGCGTCACCGTTCTCGGGTTTAGCGAGGCAGAAAGCTACCTGCGTTGCCAGGTGGCAGGAATCTGCTCTCGTTTTCCCGCAGTGC
>JAHFAI010000099.1 GCA_023250635.1 Deltaproteobacteria bacterium
AAGGCAAGACCATGTTTTTATCGTCTTTTTTCTGTTTTGGTAACAATTTCTCAAACTCCTGCCGCCCTACACTAATTTATTGGGGGGCAAGTGTCTCACTCTTTCTGGCACAGAGGGTAGCCCCTCTTTCAGATACTTTTCATAAGTGCAGAAAGAGGGGCTACGTTGCTATCATCTCGTGGGACCACCCTGGCAGAGGGGGAGGGTATCCCGCGGTTCTCGTTTTGCTTGGTTGCACGAGTAAGTATTGACAGCATTTTTAATTCTTGCTAAATTTACCAAGATATATTCGGAGGTATCTTTGACTATACGTGGCTACAAGCAAAATATTGTCTTTAATGGCCGCGTTTATTTGCATATTTTGATATCAGACCACTACGGAGATAGGCACTCCGATATTTCCGATGACTTGATTTTACAATTGTGTAGCAAGATAGATGGACTTAGAGCTGAGCCTGATACTGTAGATTGCAAAGGTTTTGCCTACTATAAAGTAGAGCCTGTTTTTATTGATTCTTTCCCCTATAGATTGATTCTAACTATTGATTTGCAAAATCATGACTATATTGGCGTGGTTAATGCGTTTCGAGTAAAACGCAAGAGGTGAGCTCGTGAAAAAAACAACAAATCCTAAAAAAATTGCTTCGGTTAAAGGATTTCGTTTTCCAAATTCAGAAGAAATAGATTCTGCAATGAAGCGATTGGATAAAACCCAAGGAACAAGTCTGCTTAGTGAAGATGCTTCGGACTTAGAACGCGTTAAGTTTAAGGTTTGTGAGCAATATATAAAGTATCTGCAAGAGCAGGAAATCACTCAAGTAGTGCTTGCAAAACGCCTTGGTTTAGACCAAGCAGTAGTCAGCCGTATTTTAAAATACAACATTAAAGCATATACCCTTGATTTTCTCTTAAAGAACCTCGAAAAAATTAGTGCGCTTTCCCCTGAAATTTCTTTCAGGAAAAATAGAAAAACTGGCTAATCCGAATCCCCACTGCCTCTCTTTATTAAAAAGTTCAGCTAGGTGCATTAGAGTTGTCTCATAATTCAAAATCATTGCAGCACTAAGCAGCGATACAAAATCGAAGGGGATGTGGAAACACCTGCTATTGAACTCGAACCTGTCGGTCGCTGCCAGAAAATTTCAAAGGCTAGGGAGAAACCCATCACCAGCCTTGTGGATTTCGCTCCTCGCCACCCCCTGCCCTTGCAAAGAGGTGAGCGAAGGACGAAAAACGAGCTCTCCCAAAAAACATAGGTCAGCGGCTGAATTGCACTATTTTTTGCTCTCGCCATTTCTCAAGACTCCCCGCTTTTCCACGGTAAGCCGAACTCCAATGCCCCCTTTAAGTGATTATGAGCCTGCCATGGCCGATGTATTTGTGGTTGCTACCTTTATCGCGTTACTTTCGACCCAGAGCCTGAGAGAGGTGGCAACGCACGAGATAGCAATTATGGGATTCAATCTTGCGGTGGAGCTTGATGTCCAGGTGAAATCACAGCTGCACGCCGGGTTTTATGCCTTTGTGAGCTATTGCTTGCTGTCGAATCTTGGGGTTAGCTTACTGCGGCGTGACCTGCCCGGGTGAAATTGATCCAGATCTTATGTTAAGACTGGGTCTAGCACTTTTGGAGTACAGAGCAACGAGGATGGAAGATCCTTTCGGCATTTCGTCAATTACTTGCATGAACTCTAGAGTTGACTTATTTGATAGGGATTTCTATTTTGACTATAGTCATTTAAAAGAAGTCAGAGGGAGCGATGTCAAAAAGTCTTAAAATCAGTGTGAGCGAGTTCAAAGCAAAATCTCTTGGTTTATTCGAGCAGGTTGCCAAGAGTGGCATAGAAATTGTGGTTACCAAGCATGGCCAGCCGATTGCTGTTGTGATGCCTTTCAAAGAACCCCCTCGCAATCGACAGGGGGGTAAGTTACGCGGTTCGCTCGTTGCCTGCGGTGATATTATCACCCCTGTAGCCACTGATGAATGGGAGGCTGCTAAGTGAGCTATCTGATGGATACTCATATCTGGATCTGGTGGAATATGCAGCCCGAGAATCTTTCCAAGAAGGTCATCACCATTCTTGAGCAAGCCGATGTTAAGCAGCCACTCTTACTTTCGGCTATTTCAATTTGGGAATTTTCTAAACTAGTGGAACGTGGGCGATTGAGTATCTCTTGTGATGGGCAGGCGTGGATTAACGAAGCTCTTGACGACCCATATCTAAGGGTAATACCCCTTTCGCCAGAAATTGCCTGGCATTCAACTCAGCTTCCCAAGCCCTTTCACCACGACCCCGCTGATCAAATTATCGTAGCTACCGCACGACATGAACGAGTTTCCTTATTGAGCAAAGATCAATTGATTCGAGATTATGCTCATGTAAAGACTCTTTGGTAACATCACCCATTAAGGTTTCGGTGCGTGTCCCGAATGGCGCTTCAGAATCACGCGACGACTCTTCAATTTTACGCACCCCCAGAATTTTTTATTTCTTGGGGTCTAGCGTAGTTCAACAGAAATTAATAGCGGCCGCCTAGCAGGATCGAGGGGGTCAATTCTTCCACCACAGAGGGGGGTCAGTTTTGATGAGACTCAGGGGGTCAGATGAGCGATATCGGGGGGGGCAATTTAGGCAGGATCGGGCATCAGGACACGGCCGTGGGGCTTTCGCGCCAGCGCCGTGTTACAGAATTAGATGCTAAAGGGCAAACACCATGCTAAGAAAAGCAGTAAAATGTTAACTTCATCAGGTGACGTAATGAAGGAAATACCCCAAGAAGGTCATGTAAGCCCCAGTGCTTCTCGCACTTCTCGCCTCAATCTCGGACGAAGATCCACTGCTAAAAAAAGAGAAGCACCAAGGCAACTCTATCTGCGTACCATACATGATCTTACCTTGCATGGAGGTGTCTCTGCCGGCGGGGTTTTGATCTTACTACCCATTATCTCCGGTTTAGGAACGCGCGGAATTAAACCCAAGGATTATCTGGAGCAAAGTGCTGCACGGTGGCAGGACGGCTCTTTGGCTCGCTGCCTCAGAGATATCAACTGGGCTCCAGGCCGACCAGTGATATATCGCGCGCGTTATCCCGCGCTCTCTTCAGTGCTTCCTCTGCCAGCCCCAGCGGTCATCGACCATATCTTAGCTACCAGCGATGAGTGTAGCGATCGGTCCATCGCGGAAGAGCAACTCAAGCGCTGTGCTGTGTCTTCACGATGGCGGATGTTTCGCTGTCTCGGAGAAAGCATCGGTGATGATCGCGAAGCTCTTGATCTCTTGTTAGCAGGCGAGGCTTCCTACCCCGGTTTGCTGACCGATAATTTTCGCCTCGTTCTTGAAGCCCTGCAAGCGCTGCACACTACTATCGATCAAGCGGAAAATGAGGGGAAATTTTTTATCGCGAGCAGTGCTGAAGTGCATTTTGCCATGACCCTTGCTTTGCGCCGTCGTTTTAGCGAAAAGGTGCAGGGCGAACCGCAAAACTGGCGTACCTATTTCAAAAGCCTTCAGGATATGACCGCAGAACTTCAGGGCATCACTGGTGATGCGGCTGCTCGTTTTAGCCCGGCTTGCTTTACTGCTCTTGTTAAGCAGTTGGGGGAGAAGGAGCTGCGCTGGACGGTAATGGCGGATATAGGAGCCGTTGCAGTAATAAGCTGTGCTCAAGCCATCGAAAGAGCGCAAGCGCGAGAAGGTATTTGGCCCGAAGATATTCCTCTCGACTCCGTCATTAGTCCCAGTTACTGGACGCGTGAGTCTGCGAACAAACTTGCTCAAGCGAGATCTCTGCGCTTTCAGGAAGCCCTTGCCTTTGTCTGGCGAACGTTGGTGTTGCGCGCCATGAAGGCAAAATTTTATCATAAGGTGGAGTTACCCCTGCCCCTGCTGGCTAAGGCCTGGTCCCAGCGGCAAAGTTCAGATTCGGCAATGATAAGCCTTTGGGAGCAGACCCCCTCGCGGCCCATCGCCGAGGGGGCATCCCTGGTGGTGCGTATGGAAGCTTCAGCCAAGGAAGCAAGGGCTTTGGTCCGCGTCGAACCTGGGGTGCTTAAGCCTGCGGCAGCAGCGCTGCTACCCAGCTCTCGCGCTAAGAAGTGTTCTGGGATAAGTGAGCGCTTCACCCTGCTCAGCGAGCTTTGGCTTAGCCATCAGGAAGGGGTCAATGGGGCTGTACCAAGCTTCTACAGCGATGAGACAGGCAGCTTTTTTTGGCCCTCTGGGCGTCTCTGGCAGGCGGTTGATCTGGTCAAGAGCTGTCTCGCTTACCCCCAACTCCTGCTCTGCCCTGAGTTCTTTGCCCGGGGGCATCTGCGCCTGCCCGCAGAAGTATGGGAAAAGAAGGAAGCTTCATTATCGTCGGTTACTGACTCGGATGTCAATCTTTCTTGGGCGGCAGTTCATGATTGGTTTTTGGGGACGCTGCCGTGGATAAAACAGCCTCTGCCACCAAAGACACCTCGATATTTTTATGAGTCTACTTCAGTCTCTTGGCCGGTGGCGGTCTTTGATGGCGGTATGGCTCTTAGCGAGGTGCGTCTTGGAGTTAAATTTGTTCCTGTAGGTGATGCGGCAGAAAATAACGATTGCGTATCGTTGCTCAATATTATTAAAAAATTAGGGACAAGCAGCGCTGATCAGGAGCAGCGCAGCAGCGAGCTTGAAGGATTTCTTGCTGACTTGGGTAAGAGCCTGCGTTTTATAGCCCGTCCCTATTTTACGGTGGAAGGCCAAGAGGTCGAGGAGGAAGTTTGGTTTAGCGCGCTTAAAGCAAAGGCAGGCTACTTTGTCCTCAGCAATGGTCTGATGGTGGATGCGAGGACTTATAACGCTAAAACCGACCAATTTATTCTTCGCAAGCGGGTTTATGCTAAATTTACCAATATGCGCCTCAGTGAAATCTGGTCGGTGCAGCAGACAGCCCTAACCAGTGCGGGAAAAACCCTTGGTGCTGATGAGTATATTCGCCAGCTTGGTCTTCAGGTTAGTCCCATCTTGCGCGAGTTGGATAATCGAGCCCTTGCTCCACTCGCCCAACAATTTTTAAGCGGCAAATTCGCAGATCTTTCCGGGGTGCTCAGACCCTATCAGAGCGAGGGATCAGCCTGGGCTTATCTCCGTTTTCATCTCGGTTTTGGGGTCTGTATTGCCGACGAAATGGGCCTTGGCAAGACGTTGCAAGCGATTGCCCTGCTGAGGAAGGTGCATAACTCCCCCTCCCCCCCATCCTTAGTGGTGATGCCCAAGGCTATTTTGTACAACTGGAGCCGCGAACTCGAACGTTACGGCAAGGGGCTGCGGGTTGGCCTCTATGGTGAGGAGGATTTTGATGCACCCGTCGAGGTGTGGTTAGTCAGTTATCCGCGCCTTAGACTCGATCAGGCAGTACTGACGCTGAAAAAGTGGAATCTCGTTGTCTTGGATGAGGCTCAGGCGATTAAAAATGCTGAAACACAGACAGCTGAAGCGGCTAGTCAACTTGAGGCCCGCTATCGTCTGATACTCACCGGTACCCCGGTGGAGAACCGCGCGGCTGAGCTGTGGTCTTTAGTCAATTGGCTTAACCCCGGCTTTCTCGGAGATCAAGGAGACTTTAGTGCCTACACGACGTTGGCGCGTTCTTCAGAGCAGAAGGCTGCACTGCTTGCTCCCCTGCGCGAATGCCTCGATCCCCTAATTCTGCGCCGTCTCAAGTCCGATCCTAAGATTGCGCTGGGGCTGCCCGATAAGATCCTCCTCGATGTGGGCTGTGAGCTCTCCGAGGAACAGCTGATGCTGTACGAGACGGTGCTTGAGACGGTGCTTGCTGAAGAGAGTTTGGTTGGCAAGCGAGCTTTTGCACGCCGAGCGATGTTTCTTAAGGCCATCTTGTACCTCAAGCGCATTTGTATTCATCCCGATCTTTTTTACGGTGAGCACGATGAGGGGGAGCTCGTTTCCGCCATCACCCATAAGCATGACGAGGAAAGTTCCAATACTGTTGCCCAAGGAATCAAACAGCGTATTGTTAAGCGTCTAAAGAAAAATGCACGGGCTTCATCTTCCTTTGACGCTTGGGTAAAGCGCAGTGGCAAGTTACTGGCACTGCAAGAATTACTTGATTCTCTCCGCGGGCAAAGTAAGGGAATTTTGATTTTTACCCAATATCTTGGCGCTGCGGCTATCCTGAGAAGAACCATAGGACATCAGCAGCAAGCAGGAGAATTACCCTTTATCCACGGGGGGCTTTCAGCACGAGAGCGGCTCGAGATCGTCGATGAATTCAACGAGGATTGTCGTTTACATCAACTCGGGGAAGCCTGTCCAATTTTGATTCTCAGCATCAAGGCGGGAGGCACGGGACTTAATCTTACTGGTGCCGATAGGGTTATCCACTTCGATCGTTGGTGGAATCCTGCGGTTGAAGATCAAGCTACCGATAGGGCTCATCGTCTGGGGCAAACGCGCAAGGTTTTTTGCCACACCATCACCAGTCAGGGAACTATCGAAGAATCTATAGGACGTATCTTTGTAAATAAGCGTCGTTTAGCCGAAGATCTGCTTGGCGCCGTAGCTTCGGAGGAGGTGGGAGAACATCTGCAGCATCGCGATGGTTTTCTTGATTTGGTAGATCCCCAGCATCTTTTTTCTCGTCGCTTGCTTACTAATAATAGCGTGGAAAGGAAGTCCTGATGAAGGCAACAAGTATAGAGGTCGCCGGGGAGAGTCCCGTGTTGAGCTGGCTTGTTACTGCTAGCCAACAACAGGCCCCCTGGCTAAGGATTTCGCCAAAACAGTGGCATATCAATTGGGAGATGTTTCTTGAGTGCTGCAGTGGGGGAAAGGCCCCCGTCTCACCCGCTTTATCTAAGCTGCTGAGCCTGCTCTTGCCAACCTGGCCTTTAGAGCGCTTTCTGGAAAATGGAGAGGGTGCCCGCTCGAGGGGCTACCACTCAAACAGGCCTATAGCAGTCGTGGAGCAGGGGGAAGCCTTTGCTCTTGGGGAGGACCTAAGTCTTGCCTTGCGCACCGTCATAGCGAGTTTAGATGAGCTGAATCTTGCCCTAGAAGCTGTTCAAAGGCGAAGCAGCAGCAGTGCTCATGAAGGTCGGATTCTTAGGGAGACGAGGCATCTTATTCAGCAGTGTTTAGCTTACCGGGGGATCAAGTGGCTGAGGCAGGATATCCGTGTAGGCTATTGCTTGGAACAGCGTCTGACGGTATCTCGGGGGGATATGGTGAGCTTTTTACGGGGAACACCGCAGAGCAATGGTAGCTCAGCGGCTTCCAAGAAAAGCAGCCATGAGACTTCCTGGGCTCTTGCCCATCGCCTCGTTCGTTCCCATTGGGATTGTTACCTTCAATTGGAGCAGTTGGTTTCTGCTGGGATTCCAAGCCAGCCGTGGTCGGAGCTTTCCCTGGCAGAATCCATCAAGGGCATGGCCCGGCAAGAACGCAGCCTAGTACAGGCACTGACGCAGGGAGAGGAGATGAACAAGGAGTGGAGACAGGAAAATTTTTCTCGATTTGCAACCTGCGGCAGGGCCTTACTGGGGCTCGAAAAAAAGTCGGATACTGGTAGGGCGGGAGCAGGATTTCTTGGGACAACTCCTTTTAACCGCTTGATAGAGTTGCTGGAAAAAATTCTCGAATGTTTTGATTCGCTGAAATATTGCTTTGATGCTCGATATTTCGAGGTGCTCTCTCAGCGAGTTGGGGAGACGATTAGGCGCACTTTAGCAGTAGCAGGTGCTGCTGCTAGAAAAACTGCTCTGCAGGACAGGGAGGAGGAGGTAACTCCCCAGGTTTTGGAAGAAGCTATAGATCAGCTGATTGCTGAAACCCCACTTTTAACCCTGCTCACCTCTGGCTTTCTTTCTTTTTATTGCTCAACACCAAAAAGTGCAATGCAGCAAGGAGGCCCCTTGGTTCTCGGTTTTTCTCCCTGGTTGGTGTCTTCCATCATGGCGAAAAAAACCCTCGGTACTCTGCCTATGAGCTATTTGGGCCGAGAAATTTTCCAAGAAGCAAGCGAGGGGAATGAGCTTTCTCAGGAGGGGAACATGAAGATGCTGGGGAGCGAGGTTCAACTCACCGGGCGTTCCCTGTGGGATTGTATACAGGGCAATAGCCTAGGGCGAGAATAACCTAAGGGTGGCGGCCAACAGCGCTTTTATTTTATATGGCTAATGGCACATTGTGGGTACTGGCAGCAGCGCTCGCAAGCTCCGTAGCGGTGGAGTCAATCTCCTTGCAGGACGTTCACATTCATTTCCGCCACCAAAGCATTCTTTTTTGCGCGATTATACCCTTTTATTTGCCTCTCCAGGCGATTCGGCAACTGCTCGAGCATTTTGGTATTCACGGACCTGACCAACCGTCGAAGCTTCGGCTTTTACTAACACTGGCCGAGACCTCACGTATCATCTGCTCGCTGCTACGAGAAATCGCCTTTATGACGAATACCCTCGTTTTCACGGGCCTTGCCATGCTGGAGGCACGAGGGAAGAGAAGCTGCTGCGGGGAAGAAGATATTTTGGCTCTTCCGCAGTTTTTGTGGGTAAGTTGTTGAGAAAGACCCGGACTGCTACCGCGCTGACCAGCTATTTCCCCTGATTGCGCATTTTAGCCAGCTTGGTTCCTCCGACGCGATAG
>JAHFAI010000100.1 GCA_023250635.1 Deltaproteobacteria bacterium
AGCACAAAAGGGGATGCCCCCTCCTTCCAGGGAAGGGTATGGTGGCAATGTTTTGCTTCTTCCCTCAGGGGCAAATAAGAAACCGAGGGGAGGGTTTTTTGGCAAAGCACTTGCCCTGGCTGAGCCAGCTGGGGAATATCAAGAAGGGTTATCTCCTCACTTGCAACTCGGCTAAATGCCAAGGCGCAATTTGAGGTACCAAGATCTATGCCGACAAAAAACCGAGAATTGCTCATCGTCTTACCTCTCCCCTCTGTTTTAGTGCAGTTCAATTTCTGCGGGGCTCAGCACATAGTGCCCCTCAAGCCGCTGTAGTTTCTCGGCCACCACCGTGGGCAGCGATATTTCAGCGGTGTGCCAGCCTGGATGCACCACCGTTCCACGATACGGTGGGGCTCCAACTTTGCCAAGGAGACGATAGCGATACGGGGAAAACCCTTCGGGTACACTGATCTGCCTCCCCTCAGCGGCAGCTAGAAGCGGAGAAATTTTAAAATTGTGGTGCAACACCTCAGCACAGCCGCTGTGCACCAGCCGAGCTGCAGCTCCCACCTGGGCATCCGCAAAGCTGCTAATATCTTCCATAATAAAATCCACAAAGCGGCCTTTTTCCTGCAAGAGGGCCAACAGTTGCAGTGCTTCCTGGGCAGCGGCTTGTTCCTGAGGTTCAGGAGCTTTCACCCTGTGTTTACCTGCTTTTTTGAGCAGAGACAATCCTTCGAGCTGCAAAGCAAAACCGAGAAGCAGCAGAACAAACATAAGCTCGGTGACAAGCGTGGGGCTTAGCCCATAGGCCGGACTTAGTTGGCCAAGCAAGAGCAGGGCACTTAATAGAAACATAATAAAAGCCGCAGAAAAAACCCGCATACAAGCCTCCAGCCCCAGCGCGGCCAGAATGAAGCGCGCTTTTTCTTGGGGCAAGCAAAGCCTAACTTATACAAAAGAATAGATACTTTATCAATGGAATGAGGGGATTTTTCGCGGCACCCAGGTAAAAAGAGCGAGACCTACGGTCAACCCAGCCAAGGCCGTAAAGGCGTGCCAGGTAAACCCTTCATTAAGAAAAGCCCAACCAAACACCGTACTGAAAATCGGACAGAGAAACCCGCAGAACATCATTAAGGTAATGGAGACGCGAGTGAGAATCCACCCGTAGAGATTAAAGCTCACCACATGCGCAGCCAAAATCAGTAAGCCGAGCCAGGAAAGAAATTGCCACCAGTCGGAGACCGCTTCCCATGGACGGCCCTCAAACCACAGGGCCGTAGGGGTGGCGAGGAGACCGCCTAGCAGCATCGCTACCCCATTGATAAAAGCGAGAGAATGCCCCGCATTCATCAGACGTTTTACCACAAACCAGGCATAAGCGGCACTGGAAACCGAACCAAAAAGAACTAACTCTGGCAACGAAATTTCGGCGATAGTAGCAAGTTCAGCGGGATCAGATTCAAGCAGCACCAAGGGCAAGAGAGCTCCCAGAGCGATTACCATGGCAAGGATTTGGTTCCAGCTCAAGCGCTCGCGATAGAGCAGCCAGGAGAGCACTGCAGCAATAAAGGGAGTGATCGCATATATAATGCTGACTTTGGCAGAGGACATAAATTGCAGCGCCCAAAATTCGGGAATGAAGGCTAAATAGGCGTGAAATAAACCCACCTGAATGAAAAGACCTGCATCCTCTTTTACTTTCGCCCAGGAAATTTGCTTACGCATAACACTATAGGTACAGAGAAGCGAGCCGGCAAGCAGCAGACGAATGGCAATGAGAAAAACCGGAGGACTAAAATTCAGGGTCTTTTTGGCCAAGGTAAAGGTTGAGGCAAGAATTGCATATTCAAGAAGGATCAGCAGGTAGATCAAGGGATTTCTCATCCGCAGCGGCCCTTATCCTAAGAGTAATATATTGTCCGATCAAGCTGCCCTTCGGCACTATCTACTACTACGGTTACCGCAGCATCTCCGGTAATGCTAATCGTCGAGCGCATAATATCCATAATGCGATCGATACCGGCGATCAGGGCAATTCCCTCTAAGGGAATATTAACTGCTGAAAGGATCATCGGTAGCATAACGATGGCAGCACTGGGGATCCCCGCACCCCCTATAGAGCCCAGGGTTGCCGTTACCATAATAATACCATAGTCACTGGTGCTTAAGTGAATACCAGCGGCTTGCGCAAAGGTAAGGGTGCATAGTCCGAGATAAATAGCCAGGCCATCCATATTGACCGAGGCACCGAGAGGAAGGATAAACGAAGAACTGACCTGGGAAACGCCGAGTTTTTCGCGACAAACAGCCATGGTTACTGGCAGCGAGGCTTTGGTGCTGCTGGTTGAAAAGGCCACCGATTGATAGGCGAGGCTTTTG
Source organism: Deltaproteobacteria bacterium (assembly GCA_023250635.1). Lineage (GTDB taxonomy): Bacteria > Bdellovibrionota_B > Oligoflexia > Oligoflexales > Bog-1112 > JAHFAI01. The sequence continues at coordinate 2,368 of JAHFAI010000100.1, forward strand.
CGATAAAAAGGCAGGGGCGAGAGTTTGCCAAAGACCGCAATCAGCAGCCCAAAGAGCAGGTACTGGAGGACAAAGGCAAAGACGCCGGCAGCAACCAGCTTGCTCAAGCCTTGGAGCACCGCGATGCCTTGGGTACCAACGCACCATGCCATCAACGAAAAAGCGGCGAGGGGAGCGAGTTTGACGATCATTCCCACCATGGTCAGCACCACCGCGGTGATTTCCCGTACTCCGTTCTTGATTCTCGTCGCCTTATCACCCATATGGATGAGGGTAGCACCGGTAAAAATCGAGAAAAATACCGCTTGGATTACTGAACCCTGGGCCATGGCTCCCACCGCATTGTCGGGGATAATATTAATAAGGGTATCGAGTAAATTAAAAACTGCGAGGGGGGGTGGGGGTAGATCACCGGGACTAATGACCAAGCCACTTCCTGGTTCAAACAACCAGGCGGCAGTAAAACCGAGAAAAATTGCCACCGAGGTGCAGAGTACATAGGCAATAGAGGCACGGATGCCAATGCGTCCGAGGTGCTTGGCATCGTTAACGTTGCTAATCCCATTGATGATCGAGAAAAACACCAGGGGAATGACGATCATCTTAATAAGGCGAATAAAGAGATCGCCTAGGGGTTTTAAATAGATGGCATGCTTACCGAGGATCAGCCCGCTGATAATACCGAGAACTAATCCGTAAAATACCCGTTTACCGGGGGAGATATTCGCAAGCTTCATGTTGTTCCTCGCTTAGGGTTGTACATCGCGTTCACGCCAGATTTCACCGTGAATATCTTCGATGATTAAATCATCGCCATCAGCAGCGAGAACGTAGTTATAATCAAGGGGCACCTTACCCGAAGGAGTATCAACGATATAACGAGGGATAGCGAATCCGCTGATATTACCTCGCAGGCTTTTCATAATGCCTTGTCCCTCACGCAGGGAGACCCGCAAATGGGCAGTACCAGCCACCAAGTGCGGGTGAAACACATAGTAGGGGCGCACGCGATTGATAATCAGCTTGCGGCAAAGAGCCATCATCTTGGCGCTGCTGTCATTGATACCTTTGAGTAAAACGCTTTGGTTTCCTAGGGGAATACCATGAGAAAGCAAGTTGTTTATCGCCTGGCTTGCTTCTGGAGTGATCTCTTCAGCAGTATTGAAGTGGGTATTGACCCAGACCGGATGATGGGCCGCCAGTATCGCTGCTAACTCCTTCGTCACCCGGTAGGGTAGGGTTACCGGGGTGCGGGTGCCAAAACGGATAATCTCCACGTGGGGGATCTGACGTAAGCGACGGAGCAGAGTTTCGATGCTTTGATCTGAGGCAATAAAAGGATCGCCACCGGTGATCAGCACATCTTTAATTGCAGGATTACTGGCAATATAGGCTAAACCGTCCTCGACGATTTTTCGGTTGTAGTGGAGGCCTTCTTCTTCATCGCGGCGTTTGCGGTAACAGTAGCGACAATAAACGGGGCAGAGCATGGCTACGCAAAAGGCAACGCGATCAGGATAGACGTGGACCACTTCTTTAACCGGAGAGTGAGATTTCTCCTGGAGGGGGTCCATCAGGCCGAGGAGGTCGTCTTCTTCTTCCTGGCGCGGCAGGGCTTGGAGGCGGATGGCACCACCGCCCTGCTCCTGAGCGGCAAGGGTCAGATAATAAGGGGTCACCCCGGTTTTAAATAGACCTTCGAGGGAGGTAAAGCCCCGCTCTTCTTCCTGGTTAAGGGGGAAGTAGGTGCGAGCCGTGCTGGCGGTGGTGATTTGGTGGGTAATTTGCCAGCGCCAGTTCGTAAAGCGTTCGGCATCACTGGCGCTTAGGCGGATGCCCTGGGCGGTGATACTCGCGGGATCTTGGGCAAAATGGGCAAACTCCCCGGCGCTATACGCCGGAGTTTCGGTACTGGTGCTCATCAAAGAGGTCCTTCGCTGGGCGAGATCGATTTATTTAAGATAAAATTTAATTTCTCCGCGGGAGAGGTAGCCCATGCAGTTATCTTCTTCTTTGCCGTAGAGAAAATAAGCTTGGGCACAGGAGTTGGTAAGGAGTTTATCCCCGAGGGTTTTCTTTTGCTCCCCCGCCCATTCTTGACACAGTTTGTAGGCTTGTTCTTTGCTGTCGGCGCAGAACGATTTACGATCGATGTGGACATCTCCCCGCCCATGCTGGTGTTGAATCACCACCGTGCTATGGTGTTTTGTTTCTTTATCGGAAACAGGCTTGCTAAAGGCTAAAAAAGAGGTAAACAGCGTGGCTATTAATAGATAGTTCAAGCGCATAACAGAGTCCTTTTCGTCAAGGGAAGGCCGCCCGTAGTTTATCATAACGGCTGATCCAGTCCAGCAAAGAGGCTAACTGGGTGTAATCACTTCACGAAAAATCTCGTAGGGCAACCCGCTGCTCAATTAAGCGGGCCCCTCATTATAATAAGCAGGTTTTTCTTATGCTAATTTTTTAACTTATACCCCGTCCTAAAAATCCACCAGACCAGCCCCATACCAATAAGCAAAAACAAGCAGGTGACCAATAAACTCAGCTGCAAATCCACATCGGCTTGTCCGTAAAAACTCCAGCGAAAGCCACTGATCAGGTAAACCACCGGGTTAAAAAGCGAGATTTTTTGCCAAAGCGGAGAAAGCATGGGGAGGGAATAAAAGCTGCCCCCGAGAAAGGCCAGGGGGGTTATCACCAGTAGGGGAATAACCTGCAATTTTTCGAAATTATCGGCCCAGAGACCGATAATAAAACCGAGCAGACTAAAGGCGATGGTGCTCAGCAATAAAAAAGCCAGCATCCACCAGGGATGGAGGATATGCAGCTCCACAAAACAAAACGCCGTCAGCAGGATTATGCTCGCTATTATCAAGGACTTTGTTGCTGCCCCACCCACATAACCGATAACGATTTCCCAGGAGGAGAGCGGTGCGGAAAGCAGCTCATAAATGGTGCCGGTAAAACGAGGAAAATAGATACCGAAGGAGGCGTTAGCGACGCTTTGGCTCATTATAGCCGACATAATCAAACCAGGAACGATAAAGGCTCCGTAGGGGACGCCCTCCACCTCACTGATGCGCGAACCAATCGCCGCTCCGAAAACGATAAAATATAAGGTGGTTGATAAAACCGGTGAGACGATCGTCTGGGATATGGTTCGCAACATACGCTTAATTTCGTGGCAATAAATAGCCCAAATGGCATGAAAATTCATGACGACCTCAGCAGTTGGATGAAAATCTCTTCGAGGGAACTGTTTTTGCTTTCAAAATCATCAAAGTTAATCTGCGCTGCTTGCAGTGTCTGAAGAAAACGACTGATGCCCTTGGTGGTCGACGAGGGATCACTGCTAAAAATCAACTGCCGACCCTGAGAGTTAAGCTCCACTGTAAAATCGCGCAAAGCAGGAGGTAGGACGGAGAGCGGGCTGCTCAGGGTGAAAATCACCTGTTTTTTGCCGAGCCTCTGCATCAGGCTGTCTTTGTCTTCGACCATCACCAGCTTGCCATGATTGATAATGCCAATGCGATCAGCCATTTCTTCGGCTTCTTCGAGGTAGTGGGTGGTAAGAATAATGGTCACCCCCTCTCCCCGGAGACGCTTGACCAAGTCCCACATGGAGCGGCGGAGTTCCACATCAACACCGGCGGAGGGTTCGTCCAGAAACAGGACCCGAGGCTCGTGGGCAAGAGCCTTGGCTATCAAGAGCCGACGCTTCATCCCCCCCGACAAATAACGGATGGGCTGATGGCGCTTATCCCAGAGGCTCAGATCGTGGAGGATCTGTTCGAGATAGGTATCCTGGGGGGCTTTGCCAAATAAGCGCCGGGAAAATCTAACCGTGTCCCAGACTGTTTCAAAGGCTTCGACCAGCAGTTCTTGGGGGACCAGGCCGATCATTTGTCGGGTTTTACGAAAATCGCGAACGCTATCAAATCCGCCCACGGCAATGCTTCCGGAAGTGGGAGTGACTATACCGGTAACGATGTTAATCAAGGTAGTTTTGCCAGCTCCGTTGGGACCGAGGAGGGCAAAAATTTCTCCCGCCTTGATGCTCAGGGAAACATTCTCCAGGGCCGGCTGGGGGCTGTTGCCATAGTGTTTATGCAAGCTGGTAATTGAAAGGATTTCCGTTGCGCTCACCGTTACCTCCCTCGTCTGACTTTGACTAGTGTAAGTGCAATACCACAAAAAATCTAGGAAGCTCCCCTCGAGAGTTCGCGGGGAAGTATGCTACAATAGTGTATGGTTTAGCGAGGTATCGCAGGGCTCACCAAGAGGAAGCGTTTATGAAGCTTGGTACAATACTAAAAAAACGCCGCTTAGCTGCTTTTAGTTTGATCGAATTAATGGTGGTGGTGGCGATTATCGGGATTCTTGCGGCGCTCGCCTTGCCGCGATTTCGTATTTTTCAGGCTAAGGCCAAGCAATCGGAAGCAAAAAGCAACATGCAAACTATCTATGCCTTAGAGGAATCGGCCTTTGCTGATAAAGGCGCTTACGTTGGACTTACCCCCATGGGGCAAGGTGTGAACTGTGCCAATTCAAGTGCTCTTGGTTTTGTCTTAACTGGTTGCGCAACATCCAATTATACGTATAGCGTAACGATTGGCGCGGCTGGGGGTTTTCTGATTACCGCAGTCACGGGAGACGGCGTAAAGAATAAAGTACTGTCCGGCTGCGGAGTTGAAACGAGAACTCTCAATCAAGATAAGGTTTACACGGTAACCGGCGATGTTACTACTTCGTGTGTTGTTGCGGCGCCTACGCCGGCTCCTGGGCCCAAAGCTGGGCCTTAAAGCTGGTTATTTTTCCGTTTGCGCAAAAATCTCCTTCAAAATCTTCAGAGCTAGTAGTGGCGAGCTGTGGATATAGCTACTGGCGCAGCCTGCGGGTACGCAACTTCCCTGAGTTGATAAGCGCACATAAATAGCCTCCAAAAACGCGATCCCCTGTTCTTGGGGATCCCCGGCAAAGCGTTCGAGAATGCGGCGATGCTCCCCGCCTGCTTGTTGGGCCATATGATGAAACAATTGCTGGCAGCGTAGTTTTTTGGAGGCCGGGGCGCTAAAATCGCCTGCCTGGGGGTGTTTTTTGTACAGGCGCTTGATTTTAGTTTGTAGCGCTGCAAAGGAAATTCCATAGTGCAGGGCTATACTGCCATCGATATACGGATGTTTTTTGATGAGTTGAAGCGAGCCTGGCCAATTGAGAAAAAAGGGGCAGGAAAAGGTGTTTTTTAGGTGCATAGCCAGGGGGGAGCGCAGTAGATCGAGGGGAGGACTGGCAAAGAAACGGGCGGAGATCAGACAAACAAAGGGTGAGCTGGCCTTGGTTGCTAACAGGGCCTGGGGAGAGGAAAAATGCACTGCTTCGGCATGGGGTGCCAGACTTCTGCTCCAGCTCGGGGCGAGGGAGGGATGCTCCGTGATGATGCAGATAAGCGCTGTCACCTGGGGGGTCCTTCGCTTCGCTCAGGATGACGAGCGGCTGCGGCCAGAACCTTGCTCTTTCGCTTTATAAGTTTCAAGATTGCTCGCTCCGAAACCACCTCCTCTAAGGCTGCTCTAATCTCGGTTTCTGTCAAATCGTGGAGACGATGGAGTAAGGCCCATGAGGGCTGCCGCCCTTCGCCAAACACCAGCTTTTTTTCCTGGGAGCTGCGTTTATCCACAAAGCGTGCTTTGATAAGGGCAAAGGGATTGTTACCCCGTAGGCACCAGCCGTTATCAATGGCGATAAGCTTGCGTAAGCCAGGATGCCAGAGATAGTTTTTGGGATCACGATCGATGTTTTTGACAAAATAATCGAGGAGCAGCATTTCTGCGCTTTTAACCTGCTCTGCGGGGGCTAATTTATTGCCGCCGATAGTGTTTTTGATAAAATACTGCAAGGAGCCTATTTCGCCGCGAGGAAAGATCGAGCGACGAACCGTTAACGGCACCATATTGAGAGCCAGCAGGCGATCTAGACGATAGGTACCCACCTCTGAACCAACACTGGCAGAGAGATTATTCTGGCGAGGTTTAAAAACCCCCTCCAGTTCGAGCTCCACAAAGCGAACCCGTCGACTGTCGGTCGCCCCCCCGGGCAAATAGGTTTCTTCATGCACTGCCGCGGTCAGATAAAAACAACCCAGAGCAAAGAGCAGGGGATTGGCTTGTTCCTCGTAGCCGGTCTGCCCTAACACCCAGCCCATTTCTTGGAAGCTATTGCTGCCTCGCAGTTCTCTGAGCTGGGTGGCTATACGTGTCTCACTGTT
>JAHFAI010000025.1 GCA_023250635.1 Deltaproteobacteria bacterium
TTGAGGGGTTCTATAATCGAGAGAGATTGCATTCTACGCTTGGCTATTGCAGCCCAGTAGAGTATGAACGGTTAAGACATGTAGCTTAACTCAGTGTCCACGAAACTGTAGGAACGTCATTGTCGAGTTCGTCGGCATTGAGGTCTTGTTTTAAAATATATTTTTTTCCTAACGCATCGCTAACCAGATACATTCCCACCTGGGAATAGCCCGCCGCAACTATTTTTTCTACTTTAACGGGACCAGCCTTCAAGCTAGGACTTATAGTGGCAGTTGAACTTAACCAACGGGCGAGCGCTTTAGTACGGTTTATAATATAAATATTGGTGAGTTCCTTATAGTGCTCATCATAACCAGTAAACACGCGTTTTGTCTGTCGCATTGGAGCATTTTGTTCGTTGGTATGCAAGCAAGGAGAGTCATTAATCTGATTTCTGTCGAAAGTGATAGGGGTTGCAGCAGGAAGAGAAAGCCTAAATTCTCCGGGGGTGCAGCTGGCTAAACCAGCCTCAGGATTAGCAGCATGCTGTGCTTCACAGATCGCCTTCTTTGCTGCGATGATTAAATTTTTTGGTATTGATGCATCAAGACTTTTTTTATGGTCGCTAGTAGCTGGGATAAATTCTAAATAAGAATTTTCAGCTGGAACTGCAGCCACTTCCTGGTGAGTTTTATTTTCAGTTACCTCCTGGTGAGCTTTATTTTCAGTTACCTCCTGGTGAGTTTTATTTTCAGTTACCTCCTGGTAAGTTTTATTCTTAGTTAACTTATGTCCGTGTTTTTTTTCAGGTCTCTCATTGCTTTCGTTCTTTTTTAGCGAACTTTGGCAAGAGGAAGAGAACACAAGAACTATGGCCGCTGCTGAAACGATAAATTTATAGGCCAAAAAAATATTTTTCATATTTTAACCCTCACCTCTGTTAGAGAGGGCTTCGGCTGGAAATATGGAAAATTTAGTAGTTTGGTGTGGCGTTGTTGCATAAGTAGTACCCCATCAATCCCCCAAGGCCTTGTCCCCCATCCCTATCAAGGATAGGGGATGGGGATGGGGCTAATAAAAAAATTGGGGGGAAAGGGTTGTAGGGGATTTCATCAGGTATTTACGCAACAAAGCTGTTTGGCGTTGGAGAGGTTGTTTTCTACCACGTCGCTGGCACGAAATATTCTATTTCGCGCCGCGACGTGTCCTGAGGAGCAAAGCGACGAAGTATTTGTCACGTGATATCAGGGTGTTATGTGAAAGATCCTTCCTCACTGCGTTCGTCAGGACACGGCGCTGGCGCTTTCGCGCCAGCGCCTATCTAGTCGAGGGCCTTCCCTAGGGGCAGAGGAACTGTCGGACTTCTTATTTCTGTTTGTCGATGGAGCGTTTTAAAAGATCCCCAAAGCTTCCCTGAGCGCCAGTGATTTCCGCAGCACTTGGAATCACCGCGCTTTGGTCTTTTTCTCGCAGATACTGCTTAAAGGATTCCATCTCCTCATCCGCAGCATCCAGGTTAGGTAGGGTCAGCAGGATCTTATGCTCTTTGACGGCAACTGAAGCAATGATGACGCTGAGCTGTTGGGGGGGAGCGGCTTTTTTGCGGTAAGAGTCGCCAAAAGCGTGCTTAAGGGTGGAAATAGGCAGTAGTCCTGTGACCCCTGGGGCTAACTCGGCAATGGCGCCAAAACTGCGCAGACTACTCATCGTCGCCATGCAGGAGGCGCCCACAATGAATTTTTTCTCGATTTCAAACCAGGGGTCTTCCTCGATGGATTTCATGGAAAGAGATAGGCGTTTGCGGACGCTGTCCAGTTCAAGCAGACGTACGGACACCGTATCGCCGACTTTAACCACATCGCGCGGATGATGGACCCGTTTGCCCCAAGCCATTTCGGACAGATGAATCAGTCCATCGATGCCGGGGGCAAGCTCTACAAAGGCGCCAAAATCGGTGAGGCGAATAACTTTGCCGGTATAGCTTTCTCCCTGACGGAACTTGTCTTCTACCGTTAGCCAGGGATCGCTTTCGAGGGCTTTGAGGCTTAGGGAGATTCGTGCGGTGTTCTTGCCAGGCAGAGGCTCTATTTTAAGCACTTTTACGGTGAGCTGATCGCCGCTCTGGTGTTTTTCCCCCGGGGCATCGGTAAAGCCATAGCCCAATTCAGAGACGTGAATAAGCCCGCTTAAGCCCTTGCCGAGGTCTAGTACCACACCAAAGGGCTTGATCTCTTCCACCGTTCCACGGACGGGGGTGCCAGCCAGCATGGCCTCTTCAAGATCGACCAGAGCAATTTCGGCTTGCTGCTGCAGTAATTGGGAGCGTGAGACCACAATATTGTGGGTGGAGAAGCTTTTAATCAAAAACTCAAATTCTTTGTCGAGGTATTCTTCGGGATTAGCAATATAGCGGGAAGCAAGCTGAGACACGGGGCAGAAGGCCTTGCGTCCATGGACCATCACGGTGAATCCGCCTTTTTGTACTGCGGCTATCTTGCCTTTTACGGGAATTTGGCTCTCATAAGCGGTTTCCAGGGCATTTTCGTTGCGCATTCCCTGGGCCAAGCTGGTGGAGAGAAAAAACTCGCCATTCTTAATGCTGACCACGTAGGCTGAGACTATATCGCCAACTTCTTTGCGAAAAATCCCCTCCCCATCAAGGAGGTCTTGCTTAGCGATAACCGCGGTGATTTTACCGCCTAGTTCGACGAGGACATCGGAGGTTTTGCTACTGATATAGCTGATCCGAGCAGAGATTTGATCACCAACGCGAGGCCGCCCGGCACTGGGGGCGGGGGCAGTGCTTTCGTCCGCCAAAAGCGCTGCGAATTCATTGGTTTCAGAAGAAATGCCGGCTTCGCTGTCATCATCGGCGTTTTCCCACGATATCTCTAGTTCTTTGGTGCTCTTTACCATAGCGCTGGCCCCTGCTCGTTGAAGATGGTATGCGCCTATGGTGTAAACCTTTTTACCTCGGCGGTAAAGCCTTATAGAGTCTTAAAGTATGAACGAAAACCCCCTTGCCCCCTTAAAAAATCAGATTCTCGCAGGATTTTCCTGCCACAAGAGCGGTAATTGCTGTCGAGCCCCCGGGTTTGTGTACGTAACGGCAGCAGATATTAGCAAGATGGCCGCCCATCTCGGGCTTGCAGAAGCAGCGTTTCGCGAGGGCTATGTGAGGCGCCACAAGGGCTGGGAAGTGATCGCCGCCCCTGATTTTCGCCCCAACTGTTTTTTGGACGAGGAGAATCGCTGTAGCGTCTATGAACATCGCCCTGTGGCCTGTCGGACCTATCCTCACTGGCCGGAGATTTGGGCGTCCGAGGAGGCGGTGCAGGAAGAAGTAGCTCGTTGCCCTGGGTTAAAGGCTGCAGTAGCGAAATTGCAGAAAGATAAACACTAGTATTTCACCTCATTTATCCTCTAAGAAATGTATGCAATATTTATGGTGTTTCCATATAACCTCTCTGCTGAAAGGTAGATGCTATGAAAATTGCCAGGGGATTTATTCTCGGTGTTTCTCTCTTTTTAAGCGGAACTAATGCCTTCGCTTCTCATAATTTTGGCCACCGCATACGCGATACCTTGAGGCGGGTTATTTTCGATTCCAACCGCGGTGATTACGTTCCCAGTTCTTATTACGAGGTGCGTTGCCGCCATGAAGGAAATCGAATCGTTCTCGATTACTTTGGTGGCTATTTTGATAGCAACGGCACCAGCCTAAGCCGGGCGGTGGAATATAACTGTGGCATACCCACGAACAACCTCTCTCTCTATTCAATTACCCTCATGGCAAAGTCTCGGCTGGGGCTCAGTTATGTTGCGGTAGGAGCAGGGGATTATCAATCGCCCTTTGCTCGCGTGCATGGAAATCCGGTGGATTTTGGTGGCTTCTATGGGTATAAAAGCCTTGATTTTTATCTCCCCCCTGCAGAAAGCCAAGGACCTTGGTATCTGCAGTTTCGAGGTGAAGCACGAGTTGGTCAGATCTATCTAAACCTTAGTGCTGATGGTCGCAATAGATGATTTTTGAATCGGCCATGCGTGCTTTCCTTCAAGAAGACCCACTGGTAGCACCTGTCTGGGATGCCAAGCTTTTACAAGAGCATTTTAAAACCAAGTCCATGGCCGAATTTATTTATATGGGCTTTGGTGAAACCTGGTATCGAGCCCCAGCAGCACTCCGCAGCTATCTTGGCGAAGCTCAGGCAATGGACCACGGCTACCAGTTTTCTCCCTGGGGCAAGCCCTCGTACCGTGCTGTTTTACGTGATTATATCCTGCGTGATCACGGTTTACCCTTAGAGAGCGAGTGGCAGGTAGCGTACGCGTCTACCGGCTCGCGTATGCGCATGTATGATTTTTCGCGCCTGCTGCGTGCCCGTGCTCAGCTCGAACCCGCAGTTATCTACGCTCTGCCCAGCTGGGACTACCATGGGGTTTTTTGCAAAAATGGTTTTCGTGCCTTAGCCTATGATTTACGCGTAGAAGAGCAGTTCCAACCTCAGCCCGAAAAAATCCGCAAGCTTCTCGAAGCCACGGCTCAGCCTGGGCAGAATCATCACCTCGTGGTTGTTATAAACGCCCAGCATAATCCCAGTGGGGTGATGTGGCAAAAAGAACGGGTAGCTGCAATTTTAGCGTTGGCTCTGGAGTTTCAAACTAGCGTGCTGATCGATGACGCTTACTATGGCCTGGTAAATCCGGGGTTAGAACGGGTTTCGGTTCTGGCTCTTTTGCATGAGCTGCTTAGCACCAGCACCGTCCGTATACCCTGGTTAGCAGTACGCAGCCTTGGCAAGCAATTTCACTGCAATGGTTGGGGCCTCGGGGCTGTGGTTGGTGAAAGCGAGCTTCTCCACGAGCTCGATACGCTGTTTGCTGAACACACCTATTCCTACGGTGGGGCGGCTCAATCGGCCATGAGCCAGTGGCTGCTTTCGCCCTTGTCCACCGAATTTTTGTGCCAGATCTCTAAGGAATATGCCCATAAAAAAGCTTGGATTACGGAGTTTTTAAGCAGGCACAGCAATTATCCACGAGAGTATTTATATAATTCGGAAACCACTCCTCATTACCTACTTAGGGTGCCGGAGGCCTTTCAAAACAAGAAAAATCCCGACCGTAGTTTTAACGAAGATGCCCTTGCTAACCATAATTTATTTTTATCTCGAGGGAGCATGGTGCAGGACAGCGCTTTTCCTGAAATAAACAGATGGTTCAGGCTTTATTTGGGGGCTGAGCAGGTAGTAATCGTCGAAGCTCTTAAGCGAATCAGCCAGTATTCCTGGGAGCCAATTTAGGCGTAGTCATACCCGTCGTGCCTTGTTACAGACCAAAAATTACAGCGAGAAGCGATAGACCAACACACCAGGAAAACAGGTTAGCGAGCGACGAAACAAGAAATGCAAAGCTAAGCTTAAGCGATTTAATCGCAAGACAGATTGCTGCCGCCTCGACGACAACAGCAAATATTTCTGCAATGGCGATCGTATGAATATAAGATGCGTTGAAAAAATGTCCCGCCATGGGGAAAATAAAAAATACAGCGGGGTGGGTGCAAAGATTTGCCAGAATTAAAATTCCTATAGCTCTCTTGAGAGAGCTTCCCAAAAGACGTAAGCCGGGCAGATAGAGGAAGGACTCCAAAATAACCGTGAGCAAAAAATATTTTGCATAGTTGAGGAACTCCACAGGGGATTCAACCATGCTCGATTCAAGCGCCTGCTTACACCAGTCCGGCAGCATCCCAGCGCCGAGGTAAAAAGCACTAAAACCAAGAGGACCAAAGCATTCAAAATCGTGTGGTTGCATTTAGTCCCTCTTAGTCGCTTATAAACAAGCGGTTGAAAATCGCAAAGCCAACACCTAATTCTAAAAAACCGTGAGCGCTTGCGACGCAAAGATAAAGAGTGCGCGCTCTTTCTGGGCTGAAACAAGCTACAGCGATAAGGGCAAGCATCATAGCAGTCATGAAGATCGGCGCAATCGGGCCAGAGTTTTTTAAAAGGCGACCCAGGCTTTTACGCAGTGTTAACGGAACCGGCTCAACTCTTAATTCATCCGGGATTGCTTTTAGCCAGATGAAATAGTGAACGCCTTGACCAAAGGCGAGGGCTATTGCCACGCGAGTAAGGTAAAGGCTATTTAGAGTAGTTGGCACTACTTGATAGGGAAGCGAAAAAAACGATGGGGTAAGTATATGCGATATATGATTGTGAAAATGGTCAAAAAATCCAAGGCCGATAAAGGCGTTGATCGCAATAAATATCACCGATGATAGGGTCGGATAGAGTAGATGTTTGTTTTCTTTTGCAACTATTCCCCAAAATAGAAACGCTTGAAAATTATGAAACAAAATTAAGAAGGTCATGCTCTCAAAAGGAAAGATCAAAACCATAGCCGCAAATGTAGCCTGCTCGCAGGCTCCTAGGATAGTTTTCCTAGAGAAAATAGCAGGCTTTATGAGCCAAAAAAACGCTCCACTTGTTACTGCTATTTCAACTAGCGGAACGAAGGTTTTTATTTGGTTAGTCAAGATATTTTCAAAAAATATTTTGTATATTGCCGAGATAATCAAGCAAAATCCGACAAGGTGGCGATCGCCAGTAAAACCAAGGAGTAGCGGCAGCTGATTAATTTTTTTCGAAAAAAATCGCGGTAAAAATAAGTAGGTCGCTAATAAATGCGGAAATCCAAAGATCAATGGCCCAATAAAAATGACTATATAGGGTGCGATTAGAGAAACCATCAAACTTATGGCCATGGAGAGTAACGATAGCACGAAAACTCGTTTTCCCCTATCGCTGTATATTTTTAAAATAAACGGCACGTTCAACGTTCGCCGCAAAACAAAACATCGGCCGCGGTCTAGATAAAGAATCAAGATGGATATAAAATTGAAAGTTTTTGTCGGCTTTGCTGTTTCCATTACAGGCAAGTGCTTCAATTAGTTTTTTGGCGTCAAAGAAATGGCTATTTTATTTTCTGTAATCGGCGGATTACACGATTTTATGCTGAATGATTGCGAACAAGCTCCGAAAAACGCCGCAGTTAGGACTAACGAAGCAGTTTTGGGAATAGGTCTTGCGGAAATTTTTATTTCTGTGGTCGGCGGATTACACGATTTAAGGCTATAGTTTTGGGAACATCCTCCTATGAACGCCGCTGTTAAAGTACTATCCTTAGCAGATTCAGTTGAAGCAGATTTTTTTTGACTGGTGCTGGGCTCTTTTTTAACACTTGAATTATTAGAGCATCCACCTAACGCAAGTAAAATACAAATGCCTAACACTGATTTGATGAAAGTCCTCAAATCCATATAAAGTCCCTCTCATGTCCTAATTTTTGTAATTTACCAGTGCCTGGCACACTATGTTTGATGCGACACAAAAAGATGGGGTTGAGCAAGCTCCGACCTGTGCGCCTCCATTGGTACAAAATTCAAGCGTGGCAGCCTGAGCATTGGTAATTCTACTAGGGCCGAGGCTTGTCGTCGTGGCATCAACCTGAGATGCTGCTAAGCATAACGAGTTTCCATTGTCAGAAATAGCCGTCTTAGTAGCTGTTGTTGCAAAATAGATAACATAGTTACCATTAGTTTTGTTGCTGTTCGTCGGATCATTACTCACATAAGCTGTGGGGCATGATAGTTGGCAGTAACAGCTGCCATTAAAGGGGGTTGGCGGCGCGGCAATATCAGCAAAGCTGTTGAGTGACACTAACAATGCAGCATTAGCGATAATATGATGTAGCTTCATAAAAACTCCCTAAGTATTCGGAAAAATAGGTAATTTACAGCTATTTGAGCTCTTAATTTTTTCTTCTTTAAGCCCGTAATAGTGATCAATATCCGTATCCTGTAAATACACCCGAACCTGAGTTCTAAATCTGTTAACTTCAGAGCCGAAATCTTGTCTAATTTTTTGGTATAAAGCTGAACCTAAGGAATTTTTAACTTCGTTAGTCCGTCCTGGAAGAATTTTTAGTGTAAGCTGGATAAATGCAGCACTACTATCGCCAGAGCCAATTATAAAATCAGAATAAGGTATTACCAATGAGCGACATGTTTCCAGATCGGTCTTGATTCTTTTCACAAGGAGTTGATGAACTTCACGGATAAATTGCGGAGTTTTTTCGGCTATTTTTAAATTAGCAGTATATTCGAAGTGCAGAGTTGGCATATTGTCACCATAAAAGAGTAAAAAATCGTCTTCCAATTATAATAACATTTTATTCGGTAGAAATCAGTTTGTTGCTAATTTTTTGCACCACCACTGCATGGTTAGCCTCAGCGTAATCGTAGACTTGGTCCTAAGCGGTTAAATTTAGGGGTTTATACCCATGGAGTTTTCGTTTGCAACTGTGTTGCTCGTCAAAAACTCTCCTCATTAGAGGAGTCTCATAATAATCAACCCCACGCTCTAGAGGCACCTGCTCCGGTCTCGGAGCGAAATCCATAAGGCTGGTGATGGGTTTCTCCCTAGCTTTTGAAAATTAGTGGCATAGGCTTCATCGAATCTTAGTGCTGCAATGCTTTTGAATTATGAGACAACTCTATTCCTCTTGACAGGCCTTTCGCGAGGAGTTGTCTCGTTCAGTAACTTCATGGCAATTGAGGACTATTAGCCTTTCAAGTATTTGTTCTCTTATTATCTGACGACGCTTAGCGTAGCTAGGATCGTTGGCGAGGATGCCACGCTCCCTTGCTTTTGCAGCATAAAAAGTATTGAGCAGTAGGTCGATCTCTTCTTGGCTATAGCTATTAGGGGCTCTTCCCTCATAAAAAATATTTTCGAAGAGCATTAATTGGGCGATAAAACCGAAATTTGGATTAATTTTTTTTCGCTGTTGGTGAACATAGAGCAAAGCTTCAGCAAGATTCATCTCTTGGTATCTAACTAAATAAGCAACGACAATGCTCGCTGAGCGAGAAATTCCCATCCCACAGTTTACCAGTATCGCCTCACCTTGCTGCAGGGAAGCGTGAAGAAGTTGCGTATATTCTCCAAAATTTACCTGCTGGTCGGGAGTATCTTGAAGGGGAAAATTAGTTACGAATACACCTTGTTCTCGTAGTTTTTCTTCATTAATCGCCACCTCATTGGAGCTATTAAAAACCATAGAAATTGCTGGACAAAGGGAAGCGATTAAACGCGAGCATACGGCTTCCCTTCCGCCAAGATAAATAATCTTGGCAGACCCGGCGCTTTTTGCGGGGGGCAGAGGAATTTGATTAGGAAAACCGCCTTGACCAATCATAGAGATCAGAGCATCTTTGGTAGCCAAATCTCTGCAGGAAAAAACCACCGAAATACTGGTGTTGAGAAGGCGCTTTCCGCTTGCTGCCTGCAAGGCAAAGATCTTAGTTAAATAGCTTTCATCTAAGCGTAGGGAATAATTCCCTTTGACTTCTAAGGTGAATTGCTGCTGAAGATGCCATTGTAGAGTTTCAGCATCAATTTCCTTGAGGTCATTTTGATCTAAGTCAAGGACGAGTACTTTTGTTAGGCCGCGAATATCAGGTGGTGCCTCTAGCATATTGTACGTTAGCCGGATTATTTCAATGTTCTCAGGAAAGCTGCCGGTCGCGGTGATTCCTGCAGAGCTGGAGAGATAGAGCAATTTTTTTAGGTGTCCAAGGTTAGGTAGCACACCTAGGGGCGGGTTGTGTTGATTGATCACGAGCTGAGTAACGTTCCTCACTACCTCTTTTCGCCAGAGAAGCCTGTTTAACTCCTCGCTCGTTAGGGACAAGTCACATAAAATTAGCCGCCCGCTTTGTCTGCATTGCTCAAGAGCGGCATGGATATCAGCCTGGGTGGTTTTCGTACTTAGACTTTCTGTGCCAAGGGCTGCGGCAGCTTGGAGGAAAAATCCGCAGATTACCGTTAAATATTGCCGACGCATGTACTGTCCTTGTATTGAGTCAGAGTTGTATAAATAGATAGCGTCTACCCTATAGCAAAGCTCCCCTTGCCAGACAAGCATTCCTGCTTGCCAGGCCCTCCATAAGGCGCTATGCCCCTAACATGCGCAGACTTATAGAAAACTCCGTACATGCAGTGGGCCTTGAGTTCTTAGGGGTGGTCCCCCTAGGTGTAGAGGAGGGCTTTAGCTTTTTTGAAAGGTGGATCGCCTCGGGCAAGCATGCCGAGATGGCCTATCTTGCTAATAATATGCACTGTCGTCGCGATCCCCGCCTCCTCCTGCCGGGGGCCAGGACCGCTATTATCCTCGGCCTTTCCTATAATCAAGGCGATAGTTTCCGCCGCCAACCCGGGGATGCTTCGCTTCCGGTGGCTCAGTATGCCCGCTTGGGAGACTATCACCGTTACTTTAAGGCTCAAGCCCAACAAGTGGTCGCTACCCTTCAGGGGGCAGTTGCAGAGAGCCATCAATTTCGGGTGTTGGTGGATAGCGCTCCCCTGCTCGAACGAGCCTTAGCAGCGAAAACGAGCCGGGGATTCATCGGTAAAAACACTCTTTATATTCATCCGGAGAAGGGAAGTTTTTTGCTGCTTGGTGAAATTCTTGCGACCCTGCCGATGCCGGTGGATTCTCCCTCCTCGGTGGAATCAGGTAAGCGCAGTGACGCGGGGGGCTGTGGATCCTGTCGCCGCTGTCAGGTTTACTGCCCGACCGGAGCTCTTGATGAGGCGTATACCCTCGATGCGCGCAAATGCTTGTCCTATTATACCATTGAACATCGCGGCACTATCCCGGTGGAGTATTGGTCTTGGCTCCCCTATTCGCTCTTTGGCTGCGATATTTGCCAACTGGTTTGTCCCTACAATCGTCTGAGTGAAAAACCAGGATCAACAGCAGGCATCAAGCAGAATAGTCATCTGGTGAAAATAACGAAGCTCCCCCCGCTTCCTGAAATGGTTCTTATGGACCAATCATTCTATGTGCGTACCTTTGGGGGAACCCCGATGACGCGAGCTAAAAAAGCAGGTCTGCAGCGCAATGCGCTTATTGCTATGATAGTTGAAAATCACCCTGAACTCGCTCAGGTGCTTGCCGATTCCCGTCTCAATGAAGAGCCACTGCTGCTAGCAACAACAGCACAGATCAGCGAATATCGGGCGTTAAAAAGTTGATTAAAATCTAGTAACTACTCAGCACTTTTCCAACTACTCAGCACTTTTTCAACTACTCAAGGCTTGGTGCAGTTTTGCTGCTTTCAAGGAGCGAGCAGCGGAGCAGCCGTCTGGCTGTGAGCAGGCGCAGCAACGAAGAAAGCGGCGAAGATGCAGCAAGACCTGAGTAGTTACTCTAATTTAATACTTATGTTTGGCATGATAACGATGGGATGGTTTTTTATTCTCCTTTCTCTTACCTTCTGGAGGCCATTTTGAGAATTTTCCCCTTTTTGCGACAGACTCTCTGTATTGCTAGTTTGTTGAGTCCCTCGGTAATTCTCGCTGCCGACTCAAGTGATGATGCAGCGCTTGCAGCGGTCAAAGCTGAAACCAGAAATCAGGCTTTAGAGCTTTTCCGCCATCATATATTGACCTCCACGAGGACAATCGCTGCTATTGAATTGCATGAATATCCTGAAAAGAAAGCTCAATCTGCAGAGCAGGCGGGAACCCTCCCTAAGAAAGATTATGTATGTACAATGGAAAAAATAGCAGGAAATCTAGAAAATAAGGAAGAATTCCATTTTCAGTGGAAAATAAAATTGCAAAAATTCCATAAAAATGGAGAAGTTATTAAATTCCACCTGTTTTTGGATAAAGAAGCTGGCAAACTAGCGAAACTTTCATGTCAACGTTTTGGCATGAAGGTTGTCAGTGGGACTTTTATTGATATTTGGAGTCAACTATTAACGCCAGAAAACAGCTGCACCACGGCAAGCGAAAGTGATAAACTATTCGATACCTTCGCCACGGATCATTTGTTCACGATCGAAAATTCTACGAGTGATCCTGATTACTATTGGCTTAAGGGGATCAGGCAGCCGACTGAGCAGCAAGAACTATTAATTTTAAATAAGGAAGCGCGCAATAAAGAGTTTGAGGAATATGAGCAAGGCAGTCGCTTTTGCTTAAAAGACTTTAAAAGCAGACCGAGAGTTCCTATGCTTATCCTTAAAAGTGATCTTGCGGAGATTGTTCTAGGCTTTGATAAAAGCACCGGCTCGTGGAGTTCAGTTAACTTAGGTAAAGAAGAATCACCTTCCCAGGGGCTTAATTTTTATCGCTGGCCTGTTGGTAGAGGAGTTCTGGAAAAGGCTGGTCAAGCAAGACTTATTATCAATATTCGCGGTGATTGGTCAATTTATGAGCAGCAAGCAAGTTCATCAAGCGAGGGTGAATAAAGTACCTTGTTCTGTTCGCGCTGCTCTAGTTTCTTGATTACGAAGGGAGTAAATGCATGAAAAAATCGTTGCTAGGTTCTATAATTATCTGTGCCGGGACCTTTTCTATGGTAACGGGATGTTGGACTTCAATGCAAACGGAGCAGGCAGAAAAAGCCCCTATGTCGACGAGCCAAAAAAGCGAAAATCCATTTTTTCTTGCCTATACCACCCCTGAGCTGGTTCCCCCCTTTAATACAATAAGAGTGGAGCACTATCTCCCTGCGTTTCAAGAAGGAATGCGCCAACAACTCAGTGAAGTCGAGGCCATCTGCGCGAATACTCAGGCACCAACTTTTGCCAACACCATTGAAGCTCTAGAAAACAGCGGTCAGTTTTTGGAACGGGTTTCTTTAGTCTTCAGCAATATTACCGCCACAACCAGCACGGATGAACTAGACAAACTCTCTGGCGAAGTGGCTCCGCAATTAAGCCAGCATTCTGATACAATCTATTTAAACGATCAGCTTTTTGTGCGGGTTAAGACGGTGTATGAGCAGCGTCATCTGCACTCCTACGCAGCAGATCAGCTTAAACTTCTCGAAGATCAATATCGGCAGTTTGTCCAAGCAGGGGCAAGTCTAAGCTCCGACCAGAAAAAAGAGCTTGAAGAGATCAATAAACGCTTGAGTGTATTGACGGATACTTTTAGCAAAAATGTCCGTAAAGATACCGAGAATTATCGCTTAATTCTTGATAAAAGCCAGATAGCGGGTCTTCCTGAGGACGTTCTCGCTGAGGCGCGAGGAGAAGCCCAAAAAGCCAATCAACCCGATAAGTGGGTGTTTACGATTCAGCGTTCTTCCATCACGCCGTTTCTCACCTATGCTGACCACCGTGAACTACGCCAGCAAATCTATCAGGCGTATCAGCAGTGTGCTAATAACGATAACGAGTATACTAACAAAGCCGTTATCATGGAAATTGTCAAACTACGCCATCGTCAGGCCCTCTTGCTCGGCTACGAGAATTATGCAGCATATCATCTGCAAGACTCCATGGCCAAATCAACGGCAAAGGTATATGGCCTTTTAGATAAATTATGGCCCTCAGCAGTACAGCAAGCTCAGAGCGAAGCAGAAGAGTTGCAACAATTAATTGACCAGGGCAGCGAGCCTTTTGCCCTGCAAGCCTGGGATTGGCAGTATTATGCCGAAAAAGTCCGCAAACAAAAATATGATCTCGATGTCAATAGTCTCCGCCCTTACTTTTCGTTGCAAGCCACCGTTGCTGGGGCCTTTGATTTAGCCAATCGTTTATATGGGCTGCGTTTTGTTGAACGTAAGGATCTGCCTCTGTATCATGAAACGGTGCGAACTTTCTCCGTTTTTGACAAAGATAATAGTTTGCTTGGCATCTACTATCTTGACCCTTATCGTCGCCCGGGTAAACGCGCTGGGGCATGGATGACCAACTTGCGTCAGCAAAGTCATCAGGGCGGGAAGAAAATTTCTCCCATTGTAATCAATGTTCTAAACTTTAATCCTCCGGCCAGCGAAGGGGTTAGTTTATTGACTCTTGATGAAGCAAATACCGTCCTTCATGAGTTTGGCCATGCCTTGCATGGCTTGTTGTCGGCGGTTAATTACCGCTCCCAAGCAGGGACCAGTGTCTACCGAGATTTCGTTGAATTTCCTTCTCAGCTGATGGAAAATTGGCTGCTTGAGCCGGAGTTTTTGCAAACTTTTGCCAAACACTACCAGACGGGCGAAGCGATTCCTGCGGCGTTAATTAAAAAAGTGCGCCAGGCAAAGCGCTTTAATCAAGGCTTTGCTGTCAGCGAATACATGGCAGCTGCCTACCTTGATTTGGCTTGGCACACCATGGATCCCGAAACTATCAGCGATGTGGAACAGTTGGAACATGAGACCTTGGCACGTTTAGGGCTGCCCGCGACGATTGCTCCTCGTTATCACTCGAGCTATTTCCAGCATATTTTCTCTTCAGGCTATGCCGCGGGTTATTATAGCTATCTGTGGTCGCAGATTTTAGATGCCGATGTGTTTGCCGTTTTCGCCAAGAAAGGCATTTTTGATCGTGCCACGGGCGAAAAATTCCGCAGGGAAATCCTCTCAAAAGGCGGATCAGTAGAATCGGCAGAGCTCTTTCGTACCTTCCGTGGCCGCGATCCCGATAGTACGGCTTTGCAGCAGCGCTTGGGTTTCAAATAGATTTACGATAGTGCCCTGTCCCCATAATATTGCGATCAAATATCGGGGCTAAGGTCTTTCTGCCGATGGTTCTCATCAAAGCGCTGGCGCGGAGCAGCATTTTTTTCTTAAGTGGTTCATCAGGCCAGCCATAGAATGAGGTGGAGTGGTAGTAGTCAAAGCCTATGGGTGATTTTTCGGAAAAATAATAATTGCTGACACAGCAACGTCGATCGTTATGAACTACGGGCGTGACCCTATGCAGGGAGTGCTTGTGGGTTTCCATAATAACCAGGCGGTCAAATACGGAGGGAATTTCCACGGGCTTGCCTTTTAAGCCCTCTGGCCAGAGTTGGAGGTTGCCCCCCCACTGAGGCTGCCAATGAGGAGAGACATAGTAAAGACTATTGAGCACGCGGTATTTTTTGCGAAAGCGATCGTGAGAGTTGTCGAGATGGGGATTAAGGTAACAGCCCAGAGACATGGAGCTGATCCCCCCAGCATAAAGGCTCTCATCGCCATAAGCCATCGAGGGCAGTGATTTCTTGGACCTTGGCGATTATCTGGGGATCCTGAAACGCAAAGGTAATTTGTTCGACTATGGGATCGAGGTGGTCAAAATTCACTGCAACGTATTTGTGCTCCTGCAGGCCTTTTTTGCTGAGCATAGTAGTTTCATCGGGAAAATTGCGAAAGATTTTGCTTCCTAAATCTGGGCCGAGCAGCTGATCAACAAAGAAGTAACGGCTGCCTTTTTACTTCTTGTTGAGAGGATTCAAGGGGCTGTTGTCCTGCTATTTTACCCCCCATTTGCTGAGAGCTCGGCTGCCAGGGCTTCCCATACTGTGATAACCCGCGTCTACATGGAGTACTTCGCCGGTAATCGCCGCAGCCATATCACTAGCCAGAAAGCAACTTACCTCACCAACTTCTTGAGCGCTAACATTGCGTTGCAAGGGGGCCATGGCTTCATTGACCGCAAGCATCGCCGAAAAATCCCCAATTGCAGAAGAAGCGAGAGTTTTGATTGGTCCAGCACTAATTGCGTTGACGCGGATACCCTGGGGGCCGAGATCGTACGCCAAGTAGCGAACAGTGCTCTCTAAGGCGGCCTTGGCTATTCCCATTAGGTTATAGCCGGCCACGACTTTTTCTCCGCCAAAATAGGAGAGGGTAATCAGCGATCCTCCCCGGGGCATAAGTTGCGCGGCTCGGCGGGCTACCGCGATAAAGCTAAACACGCTGCTTTCCAGAGCTACGCGAAACCCCTCTCTGCTGACCTCGAGGGTTGGACAACGAATATCCGCCAGGGGCGCAAAGGCAATGCCGTGCACTAAGAAATCGATGGAACCCATTTTTTCTTTGGTTTCAGCAAAGAAAGCGTCAAGATCTCCATCGTTATTGACATCGCAGGGAAAAACCAACTGAGGCTTGAGGGGGTCAACCACCTGATGGAGGCGCTGGGCCATTTTTCCCGTGGCATCAGGAAGATGGCTATAGCCCAAGCGGGCTCCTTGTCCCTGGGCAGATTGGGCGATTGCTGCAGCGATAGAACGATGGTTGGCGATACCCATAATGATCCCAGACTTATCAGCTAAGATTCCCATGGCGAGTTGCTTCCTTGTTTTAGGGGGTATGTGGCTGTGCCGGAACGGGCAGATTATTGCTGCGTTTACCGGAGATGATAGCGGTGGCGGCTAAGATAGCAGTGTAGGCGCGCAGAATCAACGGGCCGAGATGTGCAGGGGTAAAGCCTTCACCCTGGAGGGCTATTTCTTCCTGGGCTTCTAAGCCTTTTTCGCCGCCAATCACCAGGCAGCAGCCTGCGGGAGGAGCAGGGGGAAGGTCGATCAAGGCAGTTGGCGCTCCTGCTTGGAGGTACAGGCGTGTCCACGGTTGCTGGCTTGCGTGAGCAATAAAAGAGTCAAGGCTTGGCCAGACGCTGATCTGGGGAAAGAAAGCTCGTTTACATTGCTTACTGGCTGCTTGAGCAATGTTATGCCAACGCAGTAGAGCTTTGTCTTGCAGGCGATGCTTGGCTACTTTGGCCTGGAGAAAGACATGGAGCTGGTCGCAGCCTAACTCCGTTAATACGGGAAGAAGTTCATCGATAAAGCCCGGTTTAAGCGCTCCTATGGCGGTTATCAACGGTGTGTGACGAGGAGGAAACGAAGTGATTTCGTCAATGGTCAGCAGGGCTTTTTTACCGGCAATTGCCGCAATTCTTGCCTGAGCAACGGTGCCTTCTCCATCGACCAGTTCGATGGGTTCACCCACGGGAAGGCGTAAGACCTGAGAGAGATGCACAAACTCATTATCACTGAGCTGACATTGATCGTGCACGCCTAAGGGTTTTAAGGCGACGGCTGGCATAAAAAATCTAAAACGATGTTTCATATACATCTTACCCCATAAAATAAGGTATTATTGAAGCATTCACCCCCGTGTCATTTACCCTAATTGGAGGAACTTTTGGTGATGAAAAATCCTATGTTATCTCTTCTGGCACTCCTGGTAAGTTTTTTTGTTGCTCTTCCTGCCTTTGCGGGCTGTTGCTCGGGGGGGAAATGCATGACCTTTATGGTTGGCGGAGTTCTTGTTTGGCTGGTGGTGGCCTCGATGTTCCTCTTTTATGCATGGAATACGGTGGTCAGTGCGATCTTTCATGCCAAAAAAATTAAATACGTCCAAGCCTTGCTGGTGGTGGCCACTATGTTCGTGCTGTGTGTGCCCCGCACCTTGATGATGAATCATATGTGCAAGCATATGGGTTGCCATGAAAAAACCGCTCAAGGTGGTGGCATGGAAGAAAACGAGTTTCCACCCATGGAAGAGCAAGACCAGTAGGGCCAATTTCTCTCTTCTTAGCTTTTGCTTACCAGCAGACAACTCCAGTCTTCTAAATTAAATTTCTCCTGCACGGTAAGCCCGTGCTGAGCGCAGATGCCAAGCATCTGTTCCTCCTGTTCGCAGAGAATTCCGGAGAGCAGCAGGGTTCCTCCAGGGGCGAGCAAGCGTGCTAAGGCGGGAGCAAGTTCTTCTAGAACCGGAAAGAGAATATTAGCAATGATAACTTCATAGCACTGCTCTTTGCCGTTTAAGCGGGGAACAAGGCTGCCCTGCCAGGGGTTTATGCCGCTCACCTGGTTGAGGCGGCAGTTCTCCGCACAGGCGAGGATGGCATCGGGATCGATATCACAGGCATCGATCTCCGCAAAACCAAGCTTTTTGGCGGCGATGGCCAATATACCCGAGCCAGTGCCCACATCGAGTAGGCGAGCAAAGCCAGCTGCAGCACGATTTTTCGTAATACTTTCCAAAGCGCTTAGGCACAGCTGGGTGGTGGCGTGTTGGCCGGTGCCAAAGGCCATGCCGGGATTAATCACCAAGGGCATTTTACCTGCAGGGCACGGGCTGGTCTCCCAGGGTGGATACAGAAAGAAGCGAGCGGTGGTGATGGGGCGAAAGCCTTCCTTCCAACCTTCTTGCCACTCCGTGGTGGGCATGCTGGTAAGCTTCCAACTAAGCTGGGGGGCAAAGCGCGCAGTCAGTTGTGCCGCGATTGAACGGAGCCACTCGGGATTGTAGCCACAGAGGACGAGGGGGCTTTCATTGCCACCGAGCTGATCAAAGAGCTCGGTTTTATCGATGCCCGACTCATCGGGAATATCACAGTGTTCTACGGAGCCTTCCATAAAAGAATCGATTCCGTGCATAACCAACCAGGAAATTACCTCGTCTTTACAGGCAAGTGCACTGCTAGGAACAAAAGTTATGGTCAAGTAATAGGTGATTTCATTCGTGGGCTTAGGGCTGGTGAGCAGTGAACTGGGCACAGAAAAATCCTCTCAAGGGAAGGCCGTTATGGGTACTTTCGGCTGGGGTCGGATCAATTTTGCCGATACTGGCACGAAAAGTAGCGGGGATAAAGTCTTAAATCTCCGCTTTTCAGGGCTTAGTTCCCTCCCCACACAAAGCCCTCCTCAATCAATTCGTCCATTACTTGATCGACTAGCTCTGCTTCTTTGCCAAGGTGTCCAGCAAGTTGGTCAGCAGTGAGGCGAGGGCTTGCAAGGAGAGCCTGCAGGACCATTCCACGGAGTTGGCGGTGAGAACCAACAAAGGGGCTTTGCTTGGTGTAATGCCTGCTTTGGCGATTGAGATTGCCGATGGTTTTCTTGATCATGACTCCGTAGTCCATAAGAGCGTAGTACCAGCGCCTCGCTTTTCCAGTGTCAAGGGTAGCAGCAATAAGGGGCATTAACTGCTTATCGTCAACCTCGTGGGCTTCGGGAAAGAAAAAATGAATAAAAACCGTGCGAATATTGGTTTCGATAAAAACTCGATCCTGGTTAAAAGCAAAAGCGCAGATGGAAGCAGCCGTTGCTTTGCCGATTCCCGGGAATTTCACCAGCAGCTCGGGGTCGCTGGGTAGCTCGCCTCCGTAGACATCGACCACGAGTTGAGCTGTGCGTTGCAGATTGAGGGCGCGTCGATTGTATCCCAGGCCTTTCCAAAGCCCCAGTACCTCGCTCTGGGGGGCAGCGGCGAGTTGAGTAAAATCGGGAAGGGCCTGGATAAAGGCCGTGAATTTTTCAGCCACCCGTTGAGTCTGTGTTTGCTGGAGCATAATCTCCGAGACCAACACTCTGTAGGGAGAGATTTGGCTTCGCCATGTAAATTCACGGCCATGCTGATCAAAGTAACGATATATCGCCGTGCGAAATGCTCGGCGGGTTGTTGCTTTCATCCCCTGAGCAACAAATAACTGCCGGCAGCGGCTGAGATCCTGAGGGGTGGTCGAGACCATAACGAGTCGTTCTCCAAAGAATGGCTAGGCTACTTGACATCCGATGATAAAGTAGAAACAATAATTAGATCTACCTAATCTACGACCCCCCTTGCCCAACCAGTGATCACTTACCGTACACGGTTTCTGAGATCCTGCCCGCAGAGAGGTCTTGTTTTTTTCTGACTACCAATTCGGGGGTGGTTAACAGACTTATCCACAGCTTATCCACAGCTTGTCTGCTGATGCAACTGCTTATAATTAAATATAAAAACGGCTTAATTGACCTTTGCTGTCGCCTATTACTTAAATTCGTCTCGCCCCCTACGCTTTGGGGGCCTTACCTTGACGATTATGAGCTCTCCGAGGTATGTCCCCCTCGCGATCAAACTACCTAAAGGGGATTGTTTTGCAGGAAATCACCGTACATGCACCTACTCGCATCGATCTCGCCGGTGGAACCCTTGATCTCTGGCCAATTCATCAGCTCTTGCCTTATAAAAGCACGGTGAATGTTGCCCTGAATCTTCGGGCGAGCACCACCCTGCGTTTAGGAGCTCTGGGTGAGCCGTCTTCCTTACATAGTAGCGATCAACAGCTGCGCTGTTCCGGTAGCTTTGCGGAGCTTTCTTTTTTTGCTTCTCCCCCACAGGCAGCAGCTATTTTGCCGCTCCATCGCTTGATGCTGCGTAATTTATGGACGGCCGAGCTTCCCCCGCTGGCACTTTCCTCCACCTGCACCTCTCCCCAGGGAGCCGGGCTCGGCGGTTCATCGAGTTTGGCAATTACCCTAGCCTCGGCCTTAGGGCGCGCTCGGCAGCTCCTTGATGGCACCCCGCAGGTAGCTGGAGCTGCTCTCGTTGCTCAGGCCCAAGATATCGAGGCTCATTGCTTACATACACCGACTGGAATTCAAGACTATTGGGCTGCGGTTAATGGAGGAATTACCCATATTTCCTACCCCCCGGGAGCACCGCTTATTCGTTGCTACCCCCTCGCTCAGCTTCCCGAATTACAGGATGAAGTCCTGATTTGCTATAGCGGTCGTTCACGTCTTTCGGGGATTAATAATTGGCAAATTTTTAAGGGAATGATGGAAGGCAACGGGGTTATCAGTAAGTTAATCGAGGAAATAGGCTATCATAGCGAAGCGGTCAGCCAGGCTCTCCTTCGTGGTGGCTGGCAGGAGCTCCTCGGGCATTCTCATAAAGAGTGGCAGGCGCGTCGTCAGCTCGGGGCAGGAATCGAAACCGAGGAAACCCAACGCATCGATCAGGCTGCTGGTCGAGCCGGGGCCTACTTTACCCGTATCTGTGGGGCGGGAGGTGGGGGAGTTATGGCGCTCTTTGTTCCCAAGGAGAAACGCCAGCAGGTTGCTGCGGCCGCCGAAGCCGCGGGTGGGGTGATTTTGTCCGCTGGATTTACTGAGCAGGGGGTTTCCATTTGACAAGCCCCTAGGGCTGCTATGATAATCCCTGGTAATTTTTGGTATTGCAGGCGAAGAACTAGGCGCCGTAAGCCGGCAAAGGCTTGCTATAAAGGCTTGACCTTGCTGGTGGACCACTATATATTCCGCCATTCCATGCCTAGAGCGCCCCTGCGATCAAGGCGCTGGCAATAGGAAATTCTCGAAACATCGGAGCTACTAATGAAAACCTGCAGCATAACGCCTGCTGATATCAAGAAAAAATGGTTGATTGTCGATGCTGCCGGCAAACCCCTCGGACGCCTCGCCTCAGAAGTAGCACGTGTGCTCCGCGGTAAACATAAGCCGGATTTTGTTCCTCATTTAGATTGCGGTGATAACGTGATTGTGACCAATGCGTCCCACGTTATTTTGACGGGCAACAAACCCAATAAAAAAGTTTATTATGACCATAGCGGTTATATCGGTGGGATTAAGGCGATTGTCGCTAAGGACTTGCTGGCCCAGCATCCTGAGCGGGTTATCGAGTTTGCAGTAAAAGGCATGCTGCCTAAGAACAAGCTGGCCCGCCAAATGATGAAGAATCTGCGGGTATACGCCGGTAGCGATCATCAGCACAGCGCTCAGCAACCAGAAGCAATGGCACCTCGCCTTGCTCAGGGAGATAAGTAATCATGGCTATCAAGTATCTTAAAAGCTCTGTTGGCAAACGTAAAACTTCGGTTGCTCGTCTTTATCTTCGCGCTGGTAGCGGAGAGATTATCATCAACAAAAAACCGATTGATGAATATTACCTCCGTCCCACTTCAAAGATGTTGATTCGTCAACCTTTGGAATTGGTTGGGGCTGCAGAATCCTATGATTTGACCATCAACGTTCGCGGCGGTGGTTTACAAGGGCAGGCTGGAGCGATTCGCCATGCCATCGCCAAAGCTCTTGCCGAGCTTGAAGTTAGCAACCGCGCAGTGTTAAAACGAGCAGGCATGTTGACCCGCGATGCTCGTAAGAAAGAGCGTAAGCTTCCTGGTCAGCCTGGCGCTCGTAAGAAGTACCAATTCTCTAAACGTTAATCGCTTCTATTTGGGCTTAGCCCGAAGAGGAGAGTCACTAGTACGGTGGCCCTCCTCTTTTTTTTGCCCAATCTATGAAAAATAAAAAAAACATTTGGCTCCTCCTAGATGACGATCTATTTTACCTGGGGGCAGTAAGCCGGAGAGCTATTTTAGGTAAGCCCCACCACCGCAATTCTTTTACTGGGGATCCTGATCGATGGCAGTAGAGATAAAAGTCCCAAACGTTGGTGAGTCGGTTAAAGAAGGAATGATCTCGTCGTGGCATAAAAAAGACGGTGAGTTGGTAGCTATTGATGAGGTCTTGCTGGAACTTGAAACCGACAAAGCAACGGTGGAAATCGTTGCCGAACAAACTGGGCTTCTCTCCATTATCGTTCAGGCAGGACAGGTTGTAAAAGTCGGCGAGAAAATTGGCGTCATCACTCCCGGAGAAGCAAAACCCGCAGGTGCAGCTAAGCTAGAGAATGCTGGGAACAGGGTAGTGCCACCGGCAGAAGCGCTAGCGTCACCGCTCATAGCACCACCATCACCCCTCGATCCAGGGCCAGCGGTGCGTCGTTTGGCTGCAGAACATCAGCTCAACCTAGCAGAGTTCGTTGGCAGCGGCAAAGGTGGGCGACCAGTAAAGGCAGAGGTGCTTAGCCATCTTGAGCTTGAGCAACAAAAAAACACCGCCGCCGCAAAACCTGTCGAGGTAGCACCTCCGTTTAAGCCAGCAGTACTTCCTCCCACCCCAGTCACTAGTACGGAGCAACGAGCTACACGCCGCGAACCCCTGTCGATGCTGCGTCGTCGGGTTGCAGAGCGCTTGCTCGAGTCCCAGCGCAGCACCGCGACTCTAACCACCTTTAACGAGGTGGATATGAGTGCGATCATTGAACTGCGGAAAAAATACCAAGATAAATTCCAAGAAAAATACGGGATCAAGCTGGGCTTTATGGGCTTCTTCCTTAAGGCGTGCGTAGCTGCTCTCCGGGAATTTCCCCGAGTTAATGCGGCCATCGACGCTAACGATATCATCTATCATGACTATTGCGATATCGGCGTAGCTGTTTCTACCGATAAGGGTTTGATGGTTCCGGTGATCCGCAATGTGGAGCGTTTAACCCTTGCCGAAATCGAAGCAGCCATAGCTCTGCTTGCCAAAAAAGGCCGGGATAACAAGATTAGCCTCGAGGATCTTTCGGGCGGAACATTTACCGTATCGAATGGGGGCATCTTTGGTTCTCTACTTTCAACCCCTATCCTTAACCCACCGCAGAGTGGCATTTTGGGAATGCATAAAACCGAACTGCGTCCCGTTGTTGCCGCAGATATGAGCATTGTCGTACGACCAATGATGTATGTTGCCCTTTCCTATGATCATCGCATAATCGATGGCAAAGAATCGGTAGGCTTTCTTATTGCAGTTAAAAATGCCTTAGAAGACCCCAGTCGGCTGGTGGTAGGAGTATAATTGTTGATGGCACGAGAAGAATTTGATCTGGTGGTGCTCGGTGCCGGTCCCGGCGGATATGTCTGTGCTATTCGGGCGAGTCAATTGGGTTTAAAAGTTGCCTGCGTTGAGAAATACCCCACGCTCGGGGGCACCTGCCTTAACGTGGGCTGCATTCCGAGCAAGGCCCTGCTTGAGTCCTCGCATCTCTATCACACGGCCCAGCACAAATTTGCTGCTCATGGCATTAGTGCCAGCAGCCTTGGCTTTGATCTAGCCACGATGCAAAAGCGTAAGCAGGGGGTGGTTGAGAGTATAACCAAGGGGGTGGAGTTTCTCTTTAAGAAAAATAAAATTACCTGGTTTCGGGGAGCAGCTTCACTAGAGGATAGGCGGAGCGTTGTTATTCGCGGGGCTGAGGGCAGCCAGCAGACGATCCTGGCAAAAAATATCGTGATTGCCACAGGAAGTCGTCCGCGTGCTCTCGCTTTGGCACCCTTCGATCATGAGCTGCTGATTGATTCCACCGATGCCATAGCCCTCACCACGGTGCCCCGGCACCTGGTTATTGTTGGTGGAGGCGTTATCGGTCTTGAACTAGGCAGTGTCTGGCAACGGCTGGGAGCTGAGGTAACGGTGGTCGAAGCAGCGAGCAGTATTTTGCCGAGCTTTGATCAGAGTGTGGCGCGCGAGCTCCATAAACAGCTCACTCGCCAAGGAATGAAGATTTTGAGCAGTGCGAAGGTAAAAGCCATAACAACGAAAAATCGTATGGCAACGGTAAGCATTGAGCAGCACGAGAGTAGCCTGGTACTTGAAGCAGATAAGGTCTTGCTGGCAGTAGGTCGGGTTCCTTGCAGTGATGGTTTAGGCTTAGCAGAGCTAGGAATTAGTCTTGATCATCAGCAGTGCATTGCCGTGGATGCTTCCTGGCAAACCAAGGTCCCAGGAATTTATGCCATTGGTGATGTAATCGCCGGTCCGATGCTTGCCCATAAAGCGGAAGAAGAAGGGGTTGCGGTAGCAGAAATCATAGCCGGACAGCATGGACACGTCAACTACCGAGCCATCCCCAGCGTGGTGTATACCTGGCCCGAGGTCGCCTCCTTGGGGCTGAGTGAGCAGGAATGCAAGGCTCAAGGGCTAGGGATAAGTATAGGCACCTTTGATTTCAAAGCCAATGGTCGTGCTAAGGCCATGGGCGAAGAGGGAGGCATGGTAAAAATCATCGCTGACCAAAAGACCGATGGGCTTCTCGGGGTACATATTGTGGGAGCCTTTGCTTCGGAGCTGATTGCTGAAGCGGTGATTGCCTTTGAATACGGTGCCAGCGCTGAAGATTTAGCTCGCGCTGTTCACGGGCATCCCACTCTGAGTGAGGCAATCAAAGAAGCGGCTTTGGCGGTTGATAAGCGGGCTATCCACGCGTAGGCGGAGGCAGCGGTGAGACTCCATCAACACCGCTGCAAAAAAAAGGGAAAGTTTATATGGCAGCAGATAAGTTCACCTTTGCGGCGGGTAATAATGCTTCTTATTTAGAAGGGCTCTACCGCTCATATCAGCAAGATCCAGAGAGTGTCGATACTTCGTGGCAGCAGTTTTTTGCGGGCTATGACTTTGCAGCGCGGGAGAATCCCCTGGGAGCGAAGGGACAGGATACGCCCCTCCACGCTAAAATCGAAGCGATGATCAATAGCTTTCGTCGTCTTGGACATCTCTGTGCCCAGCTTAATCCGTTGACTCCCAACACGACTCCCCTCGAAGCAGTGATTCCCGAGTTGGCAGAGCTGGCAAAGCTTAACCCCAGAGAACTTTTTCAGCCGGTAAATTTTGGTGATAAGCCCCTAAGTTTGAGCGAAATTCGTCAACGCTTAAGCAATACTTATTGTCGCAGTATTGGTGCTGATTTTCGCGAGAGCAACGATGTTACTGCGGTGCGCTGGTGGCAAGATAAAATGGAATCTTGTCAAAACAAGCCCCCACTTACGGCAGAAACCCAAAAGCGTATTTTTAGCAAGTTGGTCGAAGCCGATGGCTTTGAAAAGTTTCTCCAGGCGCGCTATTTAGGGCAAAAACGCTTCTCGGTTGAGGGGCTCGATTCCCTCTTACCGCTGCTCGATACGGTCAGCGATGAGATGGGTGAGCTTGGTTATGAAGAACTGTGCATAGGCATGGCTCATCGCGGGCGTTTAAATATCTTGGTTAATAATTTAGCTAAACCTTATACTTATATGTTGAAAGAATTTGAAGGCAGCAAGCCGACCACCTTCGATATTGATGGTGATGTCAAGTATCATATGGGTTTCTCTGGCGAAATCTCCACTCGCCATAATAAAACCCTTCGCGTCTACCTAGGTCCTAATCCGAGCCATTTAGAAGCCGTTAATCCGGTAATTGAGGGTTTTTGCAAGCGTCGGCAAATGCGCCTCGGAGCTGAGGGCGAGAAAAAAATAATCCCCCTGCTCTTTCACGGCGATGCTGCCTTTGCTGGTCAGGGTATCGTTGCTGAAACTCTCAACCTCTCGAGTTTAACAGCCTACAAAACCGGTGGCACCATTCATGTGATTACCAATAATCAAATTGGTTTTACGACGGTTCCGCAGCAGGGGAGGTCCTGTCACTATAGTTCAGATATTAGCAAATTCTTACGTGCGCCAGTGATTCATGTTAACGCTGATGATCCTGAAGCGGTGGTCTGGGCAGCTAAATTGGCGGTGGAGTTTCGTCATCAGTTCCACCAGGATGTGGTTATCGATGTGATTGGCTATCGGCGTCACGGTCATAATGAAACTGACGAGCCGAGTTTTACCCAGCCACAGATGTATGCAGCTATCAATGCACAGGCTCCAGTGGTGGAACTGTATCAGCAGAAGCTCATAGCTGAAGGAATTATCAGCGCAGCTCAGGCAGCAGAGCAAATTAAGAGCTACCGGGCTGAGTTGCAAGCAGCCTACGAACAGGTCCATGGCAGTAAAGAGCCCCTGCCCGTGCCTCTCGTCCATCCTGCTTTTCGCGAAATATATAGCACCCAGCGAGTGAGTCGTGCTGATTGTATTGCTGCGGTGGATACGGCAGTGAGCGTAGAAAAGCTCCGTAGCTTGGCTGGTACTCTGACGAGTGTGCCGGAAGGCTTTAGTCTCAATCCCAAGCTGATGCGGATAGTTGCTAGCCGCCAGCACATGCTCGATGACGAGGGGGCAGTGGATTGGTCCTTTGCCGAACTCTTGGCCTTTGCTTCTTTAGCGCAGCAGGGATTTAATATCCGTCTTTCTGGACAGGATTGCCAGCGAGGTACCTTTAGCAGCCGCCATGGGGTCTTTGTGGATGCCCAGAATGGTGAGCTCTACGAACCTCTGAAGCAGCTTGGTTCAGGCGAGGTTGATCTGATCAATAGTCCGCTCTCCGAGCTTGGCTGTATGGGCTTTGAGTTTGGTTATGCCATAGCTGATCCCCACACCTTAGTATTGTGGGAAGCGCAATTTGGCGACTTTTCCAACGGGGCGCAAATTATCATCGATCAGTTTATTACCGCTTCGGAGGCCAAGTGGAACCAAGCCTGTGGACTGGTATTGATGCTGCCTCACGGACACGAAGGTATGGGACCTGAACATTCGAGTGCTCGTCCCGAACGTTTTCTCCAATGTTGTGGCAATCTCAATCTGCAAGTGGCGAATGTGACCAGTCCGGCGCAATTATTCCATCTCTTGCGGCGGCAGTTGCTGAGAAAATTCCGCAAACCTCTGGTGCTGATGACCCCGAAAAGCTTATTGCGTCATCCTAAAATGATTTCACCGCTTAAAGACCTAAGCAGTAAGCGCTTCCAAGAGATTTTGATCGATGCTGGAGCGAGCGATGCCCGTGGGGTAGAGAAGGTGCTTTTGTGCAGCGGAAAAATAAGCTACGAACTTGCAGATATGCGCGAGCAACAGGCCCTCAGTACTGTCCCTATCGTTCGGGTTGAACAGCTTTATCCCTTTCCGCGCGAAGCGCTCAGCGCGTATTTTGACTCGTTGCCGAAATTAAAATCGGTGGTTTGGGTGCAAGAAGAGCCGCAAAATATGGGTGGGTGGAGTTTTGTCTTTCCTCGTTTGCAAAAGCTGCTGAACAAAAAAATAGAGATTGCTTACGTTGGCAGACATCATTCTGGTTCCACTGCTGAAGGTTCGTTATATGCTCATCAACATGAGCAGAAGCGGATTGTAGAAGAAGCTCTCGGCTAATTTTCTTGTGCCCTATTTGCCGTTTCCTATTTCCCGTACATAGATGCCTGCGTGTTAGGATTTCTCCCGAAGAAGATCTTTTTAGGGAGAAGCGTCGATGGCTTCCATACCCAAAGCCTGGATAATTGCCTCTGCCCTGCTCTTTTGTAGGCTTGCTTGGGCTGACTATCGTGTGCCTGCCATCGTAAATCACGATGATCTTGCCGCTTATGAACAACTGCAAAAACCTCTATCTCGCGATGAGGCTCTGTCGGCCGATTGGCTTCGCCTTCAAAGCGATCCGCAGTTTCCCTGTCGGCGTCCCGCCTCTTTTCTTCTGCTCAAGCAGTGGCAAAGTGCTCTCGAGTTGATGCCCCCTTGCGCTCTCTATACTCTCCGTCCCCTTGCTGGTTATACCCAGCTACTGGCTGAGGAGAGTCGGGCGATTGATCTCGATCCCCGCAAGGTGCTCGAGGTAGCTTTTGCTTACGTGAGCCCCGGCAAGAAATTAAGCCAACGCTTTGGCCATGCGCTGCTCAAGCTTACCCTCTGCAGTCCTGAAGAAGATCCGGAATGGTGCCGGCAAAGCCTCGACCACCAAATAGCCATAAGCTATCGCGGGGTGACCGGGCTTACTAAGGAATCAGCGGGGAAATCTCAACTCCTTGGTTTGCTTATTCCCTGGCGCGAGATCTTGCTTGAATATTCCACCAAAGATCAACGTCAACTTGAAGTTATGCCTTTAAAAATTAGTGCTGAGCAGAAATCACTGCTTATTTTAGCCTTTCTTGAAAAACAGGCAAGGGAGACCAGCTCCTACCAGCTGGTAACGAATAATTGTGCTACGGCCCTGGCGGCTTTGTTTAATGTGGTGTTTGCACCCCGTTATAAATTTACGAAGTTAGTGTCGACACCGACCAACTTACGAGAGGCCTTGCTTCGTAAGCAATTAGTCACGTTAAGACAGGGGGAAACAACTCCGAGCTCAAAAGACGAAGAAGAAACAGTGATCGCCTCTATCGCCCCGTATATTCCTTCAAGTGTTTCGAGAAGAATCCTACTTTTGCCTGCCGTTGAAAGGCGTCAACGCTGGTTTGCTTTGCTGAGTATTACGGCAAAACAACCTCTGTCTCAATTAAGTATTGCGATTAGTGTTTTAGAAAATATCGCTTTACGAAAAGTAGAAATAGGCTCGGTGCTTACCTTGCGGCGCATTCTTGCTGAGGCGGAAGAAAATAGCAGTGCCACTGGCGTAGCCCTCTCCTATCGACGAGCAAGTTTAGCGCTGCAATTTGCTCAGGAGAGCTATGTGGAATTGTGGAGGAAGGGAGCTTCTCGAGGCTTTGTCTATTATGGTTTGCTGAGCGAGGGGGAAGTCAAAGAGTTAGAAGAGAATCTTGCTAATTCTGCAGCGCGCCAGAAAATTAAAGCGCTTAGCAGCGAAGTTTCACGGTTGCAGCATGAGCTGCTTGCCGATAATTATCGAGAAATTACCGAAATTAATACGACCATAGAAAAACTGTTTGCTCCCTTTTAATAAAACAGATTAACGTTCGTTATTATCGAGGAGGAATTGATTATGGCTGTGAAAAAATCGGGTAAATTAGCGGCGCTTATTGCTCTCAGTGTCGGCGTAGGTAGCGTTCCCGCAGCTGCTCACAATGATGGTTTAGAGATCTTCACCATGATCTATTTAGCCTCAGAAATGGCAGTTATGGGAACCTATATGGGGCTGATATCCTCGGCGGTAGCGACGGGCACCCACGATTATGTACAAAAAATGAACGAGGAACAGCGCCGTGAAGCTGATGCTGAGATTAATCGCGTCTATCATAGCGATGGTGAAATTTTATATGCCTCTTCCCAGGCAGATCTGAAAATTAAGGAAAACCAGGAGATGCTTAAATCACCACAGGCAAAAAATAACGAGGCTCTACAGAAACAGTGCCGGAAAAACATGCATTTATGGCAGAGGATTAAAGAGCGTGGTGAAATTATTAAAAAGCAGCAGGCTGCGCAGTCAGCTCAGCAATTCGGGCAGAGCCAGGGATTGAATATTGGCAGCTAGGCGCTGGCGCGAAAGCGCCGTGTTACGCTATTGCAAACACTTTGTATACCGTCGGATGGTTTCCTCGATGCCCCAGTAGAGAGCATCGCTCAGCAGCGCATGGCCAATGGAGACTTCAGCGAGACAAGGAAGAGCGTCAAGTAAGGCGGGCAGATTTTCACTCGTTAAGTCATGACCAGCATTGATTTTCAATCCTGCTTGTACACAGGCTTCAGCAAATTGTCGGTAGACCTGGAGCAGGGCAGCTTGCTCTGGGCCGCCAAAACCATCAGCATAAGCCTCGGTGTAGAGTTCAACCCGGTCAATCTTCGCACTGGCCAGCAATGCCGCCAGGCATTTTTCTTCACCCCGGTAATCGAAGGGATCCATAAAGAGGGAAATTCGTGTTTGCGCAGGGATCAGCGCCCGAATTGAGTTTAAGAATTGTTCTTCGCCAAACAGCTTCCAGCCTGCATTGGAGGTCAACGCTTCAGGTGGGTCAGGCACCAAGGTGCACTGAGTTGGCTTTATTTCATTTACTAAAGCCAAAAAATCAGCTGAGGGATAGCCTTCAATATTAAACTCGATGTTTTTCGTTGTTTGGCGGGCGAGCAATGCAGCTATATGGTAGACATCCTGGCGAGTAATGTGACGCTGGTCAGGGCGGGGATGAACGGTAATGCTGGCGATGCCGAGTTCTAAGAGTCGGCGGGTAAATTGCAGCAGATTAGGGGTGTTTTTGCCGCGGGCATTGCGTAGAGTTGCAATTTTGTTGATATTAACACTTAAGCAGGTCATAGGAATTTCTCCCTCCTGGGGAAAACAGTGTTCGCGCACGTTTTTTTGTGTGTAGCCGTGCTCAAGATATTCAAGATAAATATACCTGTCGCAGACCAAAATACGATGGCTCTAATCAATGATGATGCCCAATCCTATCAATAAGCCCTGGGCTTCAGGCATTGAAAACTTAGCGCCGCGTACTTTATTTTCACCTGGATCGATAGCGTAATTTATTGCGCCACGAAAATCTGCCCTGCGCAAATCCGTCCCCCCAAATCGAGCAGCGGCGAAATCGGCTTCTCTAAAGTCTGACTCCAATAAATCCGCATTTGAAAAATCTACTTCGCGTAGGTTACATTTAAAATAGCTGGTTTTTTTCAATTTAAGGCCGGAAAAATTGCTATAGGTTAGTATGCATTGCTCAAACGAGGGATTGGTAAAATCCGCACAATAAATCCATTGAACACCGCTAAGTTTACATTCCTTAAAGCTAGTTTCGCGGATTCGAGCATACTTAAAAATTCCGTTATTAAGGTCACAGGAAATAAACGTACAATTGCTCAGACGTGTTTTACTGAAATTGACTGCACCCAATTTACAGCGCAAAAAAACGCAATTCTCAAACATATGTCCAGTTAAATTTTTATCTGTTAAAACTAGATCGACAAATTTCTCGTCATCATGCTCAGTTGTATTAAATTGATCTCCAGTAGTTCCACTCATGGAAAACACCTTCATTAGGAATGGGTAGGATAAGTTCTTGCCTCTCACAAACTCATTGGCTTCGAACCTACTGAGAGGTGATAATTTTCTCAAACCACATAGAGCTGATATATTTTCCGTTCTTTAGCGCATATTCACTAAAAATTCCGATTTCACGAAAACCAAATTTTCGGTGCAAAGCTAGCGATGCTGGATTTGGTTGTGCAACCCCTGCTAATACCACATGCACATCCTCTTTTTTAAGAGCCGCGAAGAGATTTTCATACAAAGCAGAGCCCACTCCTTTGCCTTGCTGGGTATGGCTAAGGTAGATGCTAAATTCCACCGTCTTGATAAATGCAGGATGATCTCGATATTTGTTGCTACTAGCCCACCCCAAGATTTCCTGGTGTTCGTTCTCAGCAACAAAAATTCGATAAAGACCGGTCTCAGCAAAAGAAGCTAACCACTGCTGGCGATCTTGAACGTTGACGATGGCACTATCAAAAGTGGCAATATGATTTAAAACATAAAAATTATAAATCTCGACAAGAGTAGGAAGATCAGAGGAATGAGCAGGCCTTATTTTCATCAAGTTATCCTATTAAGTCGTTCAGTATTCATGTAAGCCTTTTTAAGGCATTTAAGCGCTTGGCACACTTGTAAGCGAGGTGATCAAGGAGAATAGGAGTTTAGCAACTTTTGCATGTCCATCTTTGTCAAAATGGACTCCATCCTCAGACCCAGGATCGACTAAATCATACAGAGATAGAAATAATGCGCCATGTTTTTTAGCGATTTCTCCGTAAAGCGAATTCAGCTGTGTTGCCTTGGAGTTGGCGTCTTTGAGTATTGCTCGGTACTCACCTTTTAACGAAGATGAGAGTATCTTTGGTGGAGATAGAATCAAAATCTTGAGCTTTTCAGGATCGACCTCTGCATCTTTCCCCTTTGTTAAGGAAATTAGTTTTTCTAGCCCTTCGGCAATTCGTTGGGGAGTCCTGTTAAATTCAATTTTAGTATCATTCGAGCCGAGAGCCAAAATAACGAGATCGAGGGGATAATGAGCTTCTAAGCAAGGCAATAGATAATTGTAGCCATTTCTTCCTACTGGAGAGTGGCGAGTTCTTAGCTTCTAACCAAGCTACAGCACTTTTTATATTTCCTAAAGCTACCACAAGGGCATAATTCATTTCTCCCCGTTTTTTGATCAGCTACAACAGGCACGG
>JAHFAI010000101.1 GCA_023250635.1 Deltaproteobacteria bacterium
CCGGGCTTAATGATTAGAGCTTAAGGGAGCCGAGCTCTTTTTAGCCCCCAGGGTGAGGTGTTTAGCAAAAATTAATGCTATTTGCGCTATCTCTGTTGGTGATGATTCATTTAAAAAAAAATTTTATCCTATTTTGGTCTGCAACGGTGTTGCTCGTCAAAAACGCTGCTCAGTTGGCATGGCGAAGGAAGACTCTATGAGGTTTTTTATCGGCAAGAGATTGCTAGTGCTTTTTTTTCTGAGTTTTCAGCTGCTCTCTCGCTCTGCTCAGGCAGGAATTTTTGGCCATTCTGAAAACGCCAAAAGCTTTCTCGCCTTGTGTAAGCGCTCTCCGGAAACGCTGAGAACTGATGACCGAAAAATCATTAGCCGTTTGCGGGTCTTAACGGCTAGCAGCGACTGCGAAGAAGCTTGGAAAAGACTGAAAACCATGGAATATTTAAATTTATCGCAGATGGATTTGCGGGATATTTCGGCATTAGAGATGCTCAAGTACCCAAAGGTCATCAATCTCGATGATAACTTACTTAACGATGTGCGGGCTCTTAATAAGCTCTCTTCTCTTACCGAAATTTCGTTAAAAGGAAATTGCTTGCAAAGCCTTTTCTCCTTTCGCGCCGCAGCGAATTTGCTCAAAATTAACTTGACGGGCAACGCTCTTACTTCCCCCGCATTGTCTGCGGAAAACTTCCCCAGCGGCGTTAACATAGGGCTCCGCATTATCGAAGGTACGCAGTTCCCCTTTCCCAACAAGCCCTCCTGTGCTCCCTACAACACGCGCCCTGCTCTACCGCCATCACGCATTCCTGCGTACCTTAGCGTAGCCGCTACCACTGCTCTGCCAGGGGTTAGCCGCAATCACAATTCTCAGCCGCTTCCCCTCGTACCCATCGCTGTACAGCGGAATCCTCCTCCTCCTCCAGTGGAGCCACCGCGACCCATTATCATCAGTAGCGAGGCCACTACGGCAAAGCTTATTAATCAGCAACTGGCTACCATCAAAGAGCACGGTATCATTTTTAAATCAGCAATTATGATGGAGGAGATAAACACCTATGAAGCTTTAAAAGCTGCCTATGCGGAATTGGGACAGACCAGGGTAAATGAAAACGAATATCTCAATAGTCTCTACCAAGTAAGCTCTTTGCTCGAAGAACTAAAGAGCACCAGCAAACCAGCTCGGGCTTTTGCTTCTCTCGATCAATGGCGCATAAACGATCGCGTTTTTCTCCGTAAGATCTATTTACGCACCTTTTCCTCACGGATTGAAGAACTTCATCGTCAAGGACGCTTTACTGATGAGTTTTATTTAAAATTCTACACCCTGATTATCAAAGACCCTCGCCTGATTGAACAAAGCAGCTTTCCCGAAGGAGAACAAGCTAATCTTGACCGAAAAATCGACTATCTTATTTTGCTCTTTGCTGCCATTAAACAGAGCGATACAGGTTCTAGCCAACAACGTCATCTTTCCGGAGGAGTTGTTTCTTTTATCCCCGAGCAATATAACTCCAGTGGCCAGCGTCCTGAATGGTATAGGGAACTACAATTCAAACTTTTTAAGCTCTTCCAGGTGTATCCGACCCTCACCGCCAGCCAACAAAGCGATTTGATCAGTTACTTCCTTCACGGTGGTCGACACTGCAATGATGCAAAATGGCACGCTATCAACGATGCCTTTAAGCGTTTTTGCCCCTATGATGCTGAAGCCCTCGCCAATGATTTCGGGGGTGATATAGCGCATGAGCGGCCCCTTGAAGCCCTCGTCCAAAAATCAATCGCGGCAATGAAAATAGACAAACTTACCGCTTATATTAACGATTTTATCGACCGTGGAGATCCCCTCAGCGGCAACCGCAGCCGCGAATACTGCAGCGTATTTAATGCGACGTGGGACCGCTTAGCGCCTGTCCTTGGTCTCCCTAGGGTAGGCAGCAATTACCATATGGAAATGGTCGATGCCGAAGCGAGCTTCAATGGCTTTTATCGTCAAAATTTTACCGTCAAACTAGTAAGCAAAAAATCTACGGCCGAGATCCTTGAGTACCTAAAAAAGTCTTATTTTGGTACCTTAATGGAACTAACCTCCGATCCCGATCGCCTTGTTTTAATGGTACTCGCCTACTTCGAATTTATTTCTTAGGTCCTAAGCGTTGACCCTTGCCTGGAGGCAAAATCACTGTCATAATTTTATCTAGAAAACCAAAAAATTTGGGGGAATTATTTGCCTATGAAGCGTCAACTTTGCTGGTGCTTTATGCTCCTTTTTGCCCTTGGCTGTGCCAAAAGAACCAGGAAAATGCTCATCGAATCGCCCTTAAGTGATGTTTTTGACCATCGCCTGCTTAAAACCCTGGGCGTCAATGAACAAGTGCTGCCGGAGATTGTATTCGATGAACATCTTAAGCTCTTTGTTTCCCAATTTATCAAAGCAGCCAAAGATAATGGCAGAGATATCAGTCAAGAAACTCAGGATCGCCTACGTGAAATAAAATATGTGGATGCTCTCTCCATTGGCCCCGCACCAGGGGTCATGGCTGTTTGTAATCGCTACTTTGCCATGCAAGAGACTCTGCTTGGCGGCCCTAAAAAGATCCACTGGATGGTGATCGAAGTGCTCAAATCAACCCTTGACACTTATACTACCGACGATCCAAAAAAAGCACAAATACTTCTGCGGGAAGTGATTTTTCACGAACTTTTTCATTGTTTTATGGCAAAGGGGCATCTCCCCGATAGCACTCCGGGAATAATGAATGCTTTTTTTGTCAAAGGTGATACTCGTGCTGTTAAAGAGTGGGACCAACTGGTAACTGAAATGTTTTCTGACAAAGAGATGGCACTGTGCCCCGATACCTCCGGTTAAATCGCGCCTTAAAGAGAAAGATAGCTCCTCCTATGAAACCTCTTCCTGAACTTGATCCCCAGCACCTGGTAATTTATGCCGATGGCGCCAGTAAAGGCAACCCTGGTCCCAGCGGCTGGGGGGCGGTGGTCGTTATCCCGCACCAGCAAGTGATAGAATTGGGAGGAGCTCACCTCCGTGCTACCAATAACCAAATGGAGATGATGGCAATAATGCAAGCCCTGCGCCTGGTGGCTTCCCTTCCTGGAGCTCTGCAAATTTGTAGCGACTCCTCCTATGTCTTGACGGGGATTCAACAATGGGTGCCTCAATGGCAGCGCTCAAACTGGCACACCAAAGAAGGTAAACCCGTAGCTAACCTCACCCTCTGGCAACATTTTGCTGCCTTGGTGGCTCACAAAAGTAAAACCAGC
Source organism: Deltaproteobacteria bacterium (assembly GCA_023250635.1). Lineage (GTDB taxonomy): Bacteria > Bdellovibrionota_B > Oligoflexia > Oligoflexales > Bog-1112 > JAHFAI01. The sequence continues at coordinate 3,280 of JAHFAI010000101.1, forward strand.
CACATTTCTTGGATTCATATTCCCGGACATGCGGGTATTGCTGGTAATGAACGCGCTGACGCTATTGCTTCGGGCTTTGCCAGTAACAGCCCCGTAAGCCTCTACCAAGGGCCCTTATTAAGCTATGGTTTCGATCCTTATTCGTTACAAATCCATAGTCGCAAGTTGGCGAGCAAAAAAGCTAAGGGGCAGAAAGCATACTCCTACCTTAGTCAGGTGGAGGGAGTACTTGCCCGTCATCGTAGCTGGGACGAATGCCAGGCACGAACAAGCGGTAAAAGTGGTGCTAAGTTCAAAAAAACTCTAAACCAAGCCGACGAAGAAGCGACTATCAGACTCTGGCAAAAATCATAAACTTCCTTACATCTGTCCATCTTGTATTTACTCCCCTCTGTGCTACCGTCTAGCCAAATCATTCTGTAATTAAAGCCTTCATTACCATATGGGGAAACGGTATGCTTAAGATAGCCTTTAGCACTATGCTGCTTGCCAGCACTATTTCTTTGGCTCCAGCAATCCTTGCTGCGCCAACCACTCAAGCTGCAACCATCACCACAAAAGCTTCCGTTTTGACCTTCACCAATCTTGTCGATATGGAACAGGCAGCGGTAAAACAATATGCCGAAAAACCGCTGTTCGGCACAAAAGTTGACGGCAAATATCGTTGGATGACGTATAGTGAATTCGGCACGCAGGTTGACAGTCTGCGCGGTGGCTTAGCCGAATTGGGCATCGCTGCCGACGATAAGGTTGCGGTTATTGCCAACAATGGCCCCGAGTGGGCAGTTATTTGTTATGCCACTATGGGCCTACGAGCCGCAATGGTTCCCTTATATACCAATGCAGGAATGGAAGACTGGAAGTACAAACTCGCTGATTCTGGTGCCAAAGTTGTCTTTGTCGAAAACGACAAAATTCTCCAACAGGTTAGAACTCTCGCCGTAGAAATTCCCAGTATTCAATACGTGGTAAATCTCGCTGGCCTTGCCAATAATCAACAAGGGGATCTTACCTATTGGGGCCTGGTTGCCAAAGGAGCTGCGCATCCTGCCGCCGCACTGCAACCGAGGGGTGATGATACCATGGGCTTTATTTATACCTCGGGAACTACCGGGAAACCCAAGGGTGTGCTGCTCAGTCATGACAATATTGCCTCGACCTTACGCTCCCTGCCAGAGCGCATCGATATCAGTGGGGAACGTAGCCTCTCTTTCTTGCCCTGGGCGCATATTTTCGGCCAACTTGCTGAGTTACATGCCTTGCTTCTTTACGGCAACTCCACCGGCTTTGCCTACGATCGTTCTACCATTATTAAAAATTTGGGCGAGGTTCATCCCACGATTCTTTTCTCAGTACCGCTTATCTTTAATCGTATTTACGACAAGGTTAAGAAAGACACCGCTGATTCCGCTATCAAGCGCTATCTCTATCATAAATGGGAAAAATCCGTTGCCCTCAAACAAGAGGGTAAACAAGATGGCCCCATCGATCGTCGCCTCGGCAAACTTTTTGCCAAAAAAGTCCGCAATGTTTTTGGTGGCAAACTAAAATATGCGGTAAGCGGGGGAGCAAAACTCGACCCGACCATCGGTCATTTTATTGACGATCTAGGGATTACGGTGCTTGAAGGTTACGGCATGTCCGAAACCAGCGGCATTATCAGCCTGAATACCATCAACGAGCACAAAATTGGCAGTGTCGGCAAACCCTTCCCCGGGGTGCAGGTCGAAATCGATCGCAGCGCTATGGAAGAGCGCCCTAATAACGATGGCGAGATCGTGGTTTGTGGTCCCAATATCATGAAGGGCTACCACAATCTTCCTGAACAAAGCCTCGCCATAATGCCCAAACCAGGCTGCCTACGCACGGGTGATCTCGGTCATTTTGATGAAGAAGGCTACCTCTTTATCACCGGCCGGGTGAAAGAAATCTACAAGATGAAAAACGGGGTTTATGTGGTCCCCGGGATCTTTGAAAACCGCGCTAAATTGAGCCCTTATTTTAAAGAAGCTCTGCTCTACGGGGACAATCAGGATTTCAATGTCGCTCTCTTGGTAGTCGACCTGGAATACCTGCAAAAAACTGCCAAAAAATTAGCGATTAGCAGCGATCGTTGCAGCGACTTGCTCAAGCACCCAAAAATCGACGCCCTCCTCAAAGAAGAAGTAGAGAAGATGCGGGCTGCTGTACCGGTAAAAAACGATTTTCCCAAAACATTCACCGTCATTAGTGATGAATGGACCCAGGAGAATGGTCTTCTTACCCCGACGATGAAGGTAAAACGAGGAGCAGTTGAGAAAAAATACCATGAGCGCTTAATGGCAATGTATCAGTAAGCATAAATTTTAATTAATCAATATTTTCTGGGAGAACCTACGATGAATAAAACGATGTTGGTAATCGCTCTTAGCCAATGCCTCGGTTTTACGCCCCTGGCTTTGGCAAATACCGAGGCCCTCGGCAGCAAGAAAGCTGCGGTGGTGAGCAAGACCCCTCCGGAAATACGTGAGGAGCTTGAGAAGAAAATATCAACTTTTTTGCTGCAATTGGTAGAAAAAAGTGCAACTGAACCTAACGAATATCTGCAAGTAAATATTAAAAAAATTGCCGACACCGCTAAAGAAAGCTATGCCAAGTCCCTTAGGAAAAACATGCATCTTGAACGTTCGGGTGAGGCCTTGGAGTGGGATTTTAGCTTTATCTGGATGCGCGGTATTAATCGGGTTATCGAGAGAGAAGAAGTCCAGGCGGCTACTGATCTTGAAAAAGCCCTAACCAGCGAATTTAATCTTGACGAAGCTTCGGCCCAGATTCTGGGCGAGACTAGCGCTAGTGATGAAGAGTCTGAGACGACGCTTAAAGCCCCCAGTCCTGAGGATACAGGCACCCCCCTGGAAGCAGCTCGCAAAAAAGCTAAGGTGCTGATGACCAAAACCACCTTGCTTAATATTCTCTTGCGCCAAAAAGATTGCCGCGAAAAAGCACAAAAAGTACGCACCATCATTGAAATGGGAGCCGACAAGAACCTTAATGAAGAATTTCGCAACACCCCGCGGATGGAAAATCAAAAGGAATATCCCCTTAAAATAGCTCTGGAAGAGATCAGCGATATGAAAACTCGTCTTGAGCTGGTCACCGTCATTTTTGATGAAAAAGCCATCTATTCGCGCAACGAAATTTTGCCGAACGAAAAACTCAAAGGCATCAAAGACACTCTGGAGAGTAACAAAGAATATCTGACGATGAGTTTGCTCGAAAGAAATGACTACGAAGTTTTCTCTAGAGTCATGGACAAGGCTGAGGATGTTGGCTTGCAATTTGTCCAAGAGTATACGGATGAAGCCTCCCAGATTCACGATCAGTTGTATTCACCGCTCTTAGAGACTATTCTCAGCAAGATGCGTGATATTCGCCGCCAAACTTACAGTTCCAATAGCAGCGGTGAAGCCATCGACAATATCAAGGAATTTCTCAATTCTAAGCGGATGAGAAGACAGACTCGTCTCAATAGTGAAGCGCGCTTTTCCCTCTATTTTCAGAACCATCTCAATAAGGATTTCGATTCGCTCTTTGCTAAAATAGCCCAGCATATTGACGAGACGAGAATTTCTTCCGAGCTTGCCGGCAAAGATTTTAAGAGCAATTTGCTCAGCTGGGTAGCCCTGGCGAATTTCCGCAATCGCGTTTGTCGCCATCTTAATAAATTTGCCTTGACCGCCTCCAACAACGCCAAAAAATCCAACGTCATTCGTTTGATTCGTCTGGCCAACACCTACGATAAAGGCCATGAAGGCAATGACGAAGTTGATAAATTCCGAGAATTAGAAGAATTTGGCGGCAAAGAGATTATCTTTGCCACCAAAAACAAGCTCAAATGGACACCTGCCATGTATGCCATGGTGCAAAAGCAATCCGAAGGGATCCAGCTTTTACTCAAGCAAGCCTTTAACAAGGTGACGGATGTAGATGGGGTTGGCAATAATATTTTCCATCTTGCTTTTCCCCTGCCCGAGCAGTTTTTTAAAGGGGAATTAACCTCAGATTCAGGAAATGTGCTGGAATTAATCGGTTCAGCGCTGAGCAATACCGATGCTCGCTCCAAGACGAATGAGGCGATCAAAGCCATCACCTTTGAAACGGGTATTCCCACCGAGGATAAAGTTAAAGCTCTGAATACGACCTCGGGAACCAACTTTACCCCCGTTGCCCTCGCGGCGACTACGGGAGACTACAAAACCTTTGAGGTCCTCAAAGAATATCTTTTGCAAAATAATGCCTGGAACGAAGATGACCATGCCTATCTCGGTACCCATATCGAAGAACTAATGTGGGGAGGTCTGCGTGCTTATCTCAAAGCAAAAGACGGGCAAAAATCCTTAAGTCGGGGTGAACGCGAACAATTGGTGACGATGATCAATGCTTATGGCACCAAAATCAATCAGAAATATGCTCATTGCGTTAAGGAAATTTACCAGCCAGAGATTCCCATTGCGGCAGAGCGCCTGAAAAAAATAGAAAAAGCGGCGATGACCGTGCTCGAAGACTTCAACAGTAAACCGGCTACCAAACGCAAGGTCGACCCGTACAAAGCGGCATTGCAAGCTGCAATGGATAAGATGACCGCTCCCCGCTGGAATTTGCTCGGCACCTCAACCCTCGCCGGAATGCGGGAGTCTACCTCAGTGGTTAAAGCTTCCTATCTCCGCCCGGTGCTTAAAAAGGTAACCAAAGAGTTTCTGAGTAAAAAACCAACGCCCAAAGATATGACCTTTGACAAGGTCTACGAAGGTCTCACCGGCAGCTTAGAAAAAACCTTCTTTGCTGAGCACTTCAATCGTAGCGTCGAAAAGATGATGCATATAACCATCATAGAGACGGTCCGCGAGGAAGGGCGTCTGCGGGAAGAGGTGGTGGAATCAGATCAAAATAATCGTTTCAAAAATGTTGAAGATGAATACCTCAGCGATAAAAACGATAAAAGCAAAGAAGACGAGGATTCGGCTAGCAGTGAGGAACCAGCAACGGACAAAAAAGAGCCCGCTAAGCTTGCTAAGCGTGATCCCAACAAAGAATGGGCCTTCTAGTAACTAGGCGCTGGCGCGAAAGCGCCAGCGCCGTGTCCTGACGAACGCAGTGAGGAAGGATCTTTCACATAACATCCGGATATCACGTGACAGATCCTTCGTCGCTTTGCTCCTCAGGAC
>JAHFAI010000026.1 GCA_023250635.1 Deltaproteobacteria bacterium
CACCAGCCTTGTGGATTTCGCTCCTCGCCACCCCCAGCATGGCAGGGGGCTGAGGTGGTGTCAAATTCCATCCCCTCGAAGGGGATAAAATTTGACACCACCTCAGCCCCCTGCCCTTGCAAAGAGGTGAGCGAAGGACGAAAAACGAGCTCTCCCAAAAAACACAGGTCAGGGTATGGCTTATCGAAGCCCTTGCTCATAGCTCGGTGCCTCGGAGGGAGGATTACTCGCTGCCTGCTTACTCTTCATTGGTCAGGAAGCGGCTCGTCGAAGTCGTTGGCTCAAGCAAAAAAGCAGCAGGTTTTTCCCTCAAGGAGGGTCATCTTTTTTCCTCTTAACCAATGCTGTTTTTAGCAAGGGAGGAAGCTTTTAAAAAAAAACGAGACCGAAATGCTCTTTTGCTCGCACTGCTTCCCTCTCCATCAACGGTTTTCGCGGCAAAAACCCGTGTATACTGGAGTTAGAACAGGGGAGGTACTATGGAAACCTACAGTATACAAGATCTGAGCAAGACACTTGCTACACTTGATGATCTCGAACTGTGGCAAAGAACCACAGCCGCAGCCCAACAAGAAAAACACTGCTGTGCCGTAGTCATTGCCCATATAGCTGAGGTGCGGAAACGCAAGCTGTTTCTCCTTCACGCTTGTCACAGCTTGTTCGATATAACTGATATAGCTCTCGCGGCAAAAGACCCAGCTATAAAAGCCGCACAACGAACTGCACGAAAAAATCCTAGGCCTCCTAAGGCTGAACGAAAGAACCCCAACCCTCAGGCTCCAATCGTTGCACCACAAGCGCGTGAGAACTCCAGGGAACAGTCTGCTCCTGACTCGCCCAGACTAAAAAAAGATGTTTCTTCACCGCACAAAAAAAGAAGCAGAACAATTATGAGACAACTCTAATGATTTGTTACAGAAATTATCCAGATTCAAGGAAGCGAGGAGCGAGCAGCGGAGCGGCCGTCTGGCCGTGAGCACGCGCAGCGACGAAGCTGACGCCGAAGATGGATGATTTATGGAACAAATCCTAGAGAAGGGTTTTTACTTTATCAGAGGCAGCACTCAAACTCGCCTTTTTGCTGCTCATTTGCTCTTTTAATTTTTCAAGAGCAGCTAAAGACGGTTTTAAGGCCGCGCACTGCACTTCTAAACCCGTCAGGGAAAAATCTCCTTGATAAGCAAAGTACGCTAGAACCACCCCGGCGCTCGCAACGCCCAAAGAGACTCCCCGAGTTATCTTCGCTATTTTCAGATCACGGGCGGTATTTTTCTTATATATTTCTCCTGCTTTTTTAACATACGAATCAATAGCAGAACTTTCCTTACCCGCAACGGCCATCTGCTCTCTCTGCAACTGAGCATCAATGGTGCGGGCACGTTCATCCTCGCTAATTTTGTTAATGTCTTTTTGGGAGGATTTTGCCATTATCAGCGATGATATTGCTAATGAAGCTGATCCTAAAATGATGATGGAACTTTTATTAGTTTTGTCAATTCTGGCAAATTCTGCAGCTATTTTTGCATCGTAGTCTTTGCTGTTATTCGCCACCTCCACGAGGAAATCGCTTTTACTTATCAATTTACCCGCAGCATCTGCCAGGTCATTATTTCTATCGAAATGCAGATTATTTTGGGACATCAATTCGCCAGCTATGATTCTCTCTTTAGCCTCAAGACTAAGGTAATTGTCGTAAGTGAAGGGAACAACGCTAAGCAAAGCTTCCCCCAACAAGCTACCATTTTCACCCGTAAACAAGCTGCTTATCCCACTGCTGTCGATAGCTGTAAGACTCTGTAGTTCCGCCTCAGAGATCAGTCTTTCTCTCTTGCCATCCACTAGAGGACAAGTAGCTGATAACTTGTCAGCGTTAACCACCGTTTCTAGAATTTGAACACAAAGTTTATCTATAGACCTTAAAGCCATAAAATAATTTTGAAGCGCCACCGTAAGGGTGTTATCACCCGGAGCAAAGGTAATAGCGAACTTTACCGTGGAACTTTCCGCTCCGCACAGCACCTTGCTATCCACAGCATTAATCGCTGAAATACAAGACCGCACCGAGACAGTCAATAAATCTCCTCTACGAAAGGAGCTCACCAGAAAATATTCGCTACTACTTACTTCTTCCTCCCTACAGTTAGTACCTAAACAATAGCGTATCCGTGCTGAATTTGCTGCTAGATCATTATTGAAATAAACGACGGGATATCTATTGCGGCCCAGTGATTTTACCTGAACAGTAAGATATGAGATCTTCAAGCCACTGGCATCGACAGGCCTTGCTTGAGGAAAGGTTATTTCCCCACGATCAGGATCGTTATCACCTGCTGACGCAGAACTGCCAGCAGGCGCCGGAATATCCACCGCCGAGCGGCAGGAGAAAAGCATCGACAACAGGCAAACTACCCAAATCATAGTAAAGACAACGGTTCTAATGCGCATAGAGTTTCTCACTATTTTTGTTGATTAGCCAATTCTGCTTCGCAGCTTGCGTAGTTTTTTAGATTCATGCCATTGTAAAGCAATACCGGTGTAACGAGATTAACTAAGCGATAATCGTAGGTACCATCGCCGAATTTATCATTAGTACCAAAGTGTAAACCACCGATCCCTATTACTACAAACTGCTTCAAAAACAGCGGTGAATTAACCACAAAATAGCTGGCATTATCTATGGCCTCAACCACAGTGCGCATAGAATTCTGGATGGCCTGCATACCGATAGCCATCGCTGGATAACCTTTGTTTTTAAGAACTGCGACATCGAATTTTTCCTGCAAAAGACCTAACAAACTTGTCGCATCCACAAACGAGGGGAAAGCGTCCACAACAATATTTACTGTATTAATCCCTGGGATGCCCTTAGGAACCGGGTCACCATAAACGAATTGACCGATAATATTTTGTTTTCCTACTATATTTTCAATAGAATCTCTGCAACTGGGATCAGCGCACACCACTGGAGCTGAAAGCAACCAACCCTTGAAGCGATTATTTTGTCGATTGAGATAGCCGGGGCCAAAAATAACTGGCCCGTAGTGGTTAGTTAAATCAGCTATCCCAATTGAAGCAAGAGCTCCTCCCAAACTATGCCCCGTTACGTAAATTCTTAAATCTTTTTTCTCTTCAGCGCTTAATTTAGCCAAATAATAATCAATCAAGCGATACATATCAACCATAAGCTGTTTATACTTAATGGCGAAACCGCGATGAACATTGCCGCTGATGCCCAGTTCAGGATAAAAGCCAAGGCGATCATCAAAATCAGTGCGAAAGTCTCCTCCTGAAATGCTTCCCCGAAACACCACCACCAATACCCGCTGCTTTTGATTGAGTGCCACAAAACCAGGGATATCATTCTCGCTTTCGCCAGTCTTACCGATAAAATAGTTATATTCCCAGCCTTCTGGTCGCAGCATTCCTTCAAAATCACGCATTTTTTCACAATTTTTAACGCTATATTGCTGTGCTTCCTCCCAGCTTGGAGGAAAAACATAGTAGTTCCCCTTACTGATACCAAGCAACAAGCAATTGGCAATAAAGTACGAAAATGCATTGAACTGCGCTAAAGTTTTTGCATATTTTGAAAAATGCTCATCCACATAGAAATTTTTTTGGGAACAAGTGACCAAGGGCAAGGAAGGGGAAGAACTCGATATTTTCCTTAGGCTGTGATCACTGGCTTTAGCGATTGCTTGCTCAGCTAGAAGCGTGTTGGTTCCCTGGAGAGGAGAATTTTCTTGGTTTTTTAAAGCCGAGCTCTCCCCATTATCCGCTACAGCGGAAGGAACGAGTCCATAATCGAGGCTGTTTTTCATACAGCAAACAATGCTAAGCAAACAAAACAGCAGAACAACTCTCATCAAAACGATCCATTGCAAAGGGATTTTTTTAACATCCCATCGTCCCATGAGGGGGTTTAATAGTCCATATTTTTTGCTGTATCTTCACTAAAGGCTAGCAAATAATCTTTACTTTTTTTTACGTCTGTGACCTATTTAGGAAAACACTCGCTGGTAAAAACACCCAAGAGAATTCGCGTGCCGCAGAGACCTATGGTGCTGCGGATACTCCAAACGAGGCCCAGCCTTTTCACTAAACGAGGAAGCTATGCTACTGACGACTTTTCGTAAAACCCGTACCCAAACGGCGATACTCACTCTGCTCGCCACCTCTGTGGCTACGGCTCCCGCAGTTTTTGCCGACAATCGTCCAAGCACTGCACCAGCTATCGAGGAGCTGGACAAAGCCTACTTATTCAACGCCAGTCAACTTAATCGTGCCGGTCAAGAAGCCACCACCCACGTGGACCGTGAGCTTAACCAATTGGATAGTCAAGGCATAGAGGATCTGGCACGGACGGTCCTTGGCGAAACTGCACTCAGCGACCAAGAACTTGACTGGCATGCTTCCTCTGCTCGCCAGGACAATACTTTTGGGGTGAAGGAAGTCTTACGAACAGAACAAATTCTAAGCGAGACCGAAGGGAATATTCGCGCTTTAACTACTCGCCTCGACAAAAGTCCCATGGTAGAAAACCCTCAATGGGTATGGAATAGTGTCGGAGGTGTAAAAGCGAGAATCAAAATTCTTTATTGTTCTCCCCGTGAGTATATTGCCCTCTTTGGCACCCAATTACCTCAGGAAGGGTTCTCGGGGCTCTACTCGGGAATGGATGTCTGGGACATTATCTTAACAGGAGCGATGTATTCCAACGGTTCAAGCAGTAAGCAGGCCTTTCCTCTGCTCTATAAACCAGGGAATATTTCTCTGCTCAAACGCGGACAGTCTCGCTACTACAATATGGATCGCCTCACCTATATGATCGACTATGGCCGAGGGTCAATCAGCAAGGCCTTTTGGCAGGGAGTTGTCGCTCCCTACCTGGTTAACCAGGACACCCAATCGCTGATGGAACAGCTTAAAAAATGCGGCGCCTCCTATATTAAAAACTTCTTTGAGTAAGTATTTTATAGAGACAGAGACGCCCTTCGCAGAGAATTTGACTAAGCAGGGGAGAGCTCGCCAAACGTGCATTTACCTGCTCGCCAGTGCTGCCTTTGAGCTCCCATCCCTCCCGCACTACCAGCACATGGGTATAACCAAGATGCTGAGCTAACGCCATCGTCGCAGGTTCTATCTGCCCCTGATTGACTGGACTCAATTCGGCTTCTGCCGCAAGTAAGCCCACCGGAGGCAGCACATAGTAGCCACTAGCAAAACGAGCTTTGGTCCGCAGCGCTAGATAGAGCGGGAGATAGGCTAAGCGGTTTACGTCTTCATTAAAGGGAATATTTAAGACGATGGCATCAGCTCCAAGCCCCTTGCGCAAATAGGCAAAAAGATCTGGCAACTCCCAGCTGATATTCTCCATGGTTAGGCCACTGCGAGCCCTTCTATTTACCTGCACAAACCAATAACTCTGGTAAATCCCTGTAAATAACAGGAGAACTATCAGTACAGGTCGCAGCCAAGGTTTGTTAATCTCAGCGCTAAGCAATCTGCTCGCTCCCACCAACACTAAAATAATAAAAAGAGCATTGAGGCCAAAGAGTTTGCCAGGAGCACGCTGGGCTGAAAAAAAAGGCAGATAGGTATACGCTAATTCGTAAAGCCCCGTCTGCTGAGACCAATCATTGCCAATTCCTGCCATCAGCAACAATAACAGGGGCAGCACCACCACCAAGGGCGCGCTCGGCGAAAGCTTCACTGTACGCCAGGAAATTTGCTTTCGCGCTACCAATATTGCCAATACCATCAGCAGAATGAGCATGGCAATCCAGCTAATTTGACCAATGGTGTGGTCATCACCTCTACGTAAATAGTTGCCGAGACGATGGGAGTATGCGCTTATTTCTCCAAAGCTTCTTGCACTGCGGTCATCGCCATTCATGCCCGAAAACAAAAACCATCGTTCCACCAATCCTACCCCAAGGGTCGCCACCACTCCCACAAGCAGCCCCCCCCATTTACGAGCAAGCCAACGAAGTTTGTCGGCCCATGAAAAACCTAGCCAGCCATCTTGAGCAAGCCACAGCGGAAAAATAACGAGGGAAGCGAGGAGCACATAATATGCCTGGTGCTCGTCGCTCAACATCAGTAGCCACAACACGAAACCAGCAAGGAGATCCCAACGCCCATGGCTACCGCGCAGCTGCTGACGCAAAGCAGCCCCCCAAAACAGGGGCAGCAAATAGAAGACCGAGCCCCCACTATGCCCACCAAAGATCTGCCCCATACGATCGGGGAGCAGGGAATAACCCCAGGCAAAAGCCAAACACAGCAGAGACGGCAAAGCTAAAGCGCGCAGCATAAAATAGATGGTCAGCGCCGAAAAAATCGTCGGCAGCACCACAAAGCCAAGGTTGTACCCTGCTGCTTCTCCGAAAAACCATTGCATAAGCAGCACGGTCCAATATTGGATCCCCACCGAAAAATCCCAAAGCATCCACTGCTTCGCCGCAAAGGTTAAGGGGTCAGCAAAGATCGAAATTCCCTGCTGAAGATTATATTTCAGCTTGGCAGCCAAATAAAAAATCTGCAGATGATCGCCGCCGAGAAAGCCCTGATGCAGAGAATCACCTCCCTCGTAGGAGCCAGCAGGGATATATTCGCTAAAGACGGCGAACAAGCCGGGATGCTGCCACCACCACCAGCAAATCATCGGTACCACCAGAGAAACGAAAACTAGGATTTTTTTTATCATCGCAACGCTCTTATCTCTGCTGCAGTTTAAGGTCACTTTACCTCCGCTTGTTTTTTGGAGTAGTCTATACCCATTGGGTTTTGCTCTGCAACAAGCGACACCGTTGCCGAGCAAAACCCAATGGGTCTATCATGGGAGGAACGGCAATGAATCTTCAAGCCTCTACGGAGGAATTTTCCCGCTATTCGATGCTTACCGCGACCCTTAGCGGCTTTCTTTTTGGCTATCAAACCGCAGTTATTGCCGGGGCAATTATTTTCATCACTCCCGAATTTGGCCTGAGTGTTTTCTCTCAGGGCTGGGTAGTGAGTATTCTGCTGCTCGGCTGTATTGTGGGTGCTGCTTGTAGCGGAACCCTCGCCGATCGCTGGGGGCGCCGAACCGCTCTCCAGCTTTCTGCGGTGATTTTCATCGTTGGAGCCGTGCTTTTAGGTCATTGCCCGAGCTATGCAATGCTCCTTATGGGCCGCTTACTCAGCGGCTTAGGAGTGGGTATAGCTTCTGTAGTCACTCCTCTCTATATTGCCGAAATCTCTCCTGCCGAGCGCCGAGGAACCTATGTCACCCTCTACCAACTAGCAGTAACCATCGGCATCCTCGTCTGTTTTGTGGTGGGTTTTCTACTGGCTGACAGCGGTAATTGGCGCCTGATGTTTATGCTTGGCGGCCTACCGGCCTTGCTGCAAAGCCTTCTTCTCTTTGGGGCAGTAGAGTCTCCAGCCTGGTTGGGCAATAAAAATTCCCGTAAACAAGCGCCCCAAACTACGACTCCGGAGGCTTCAACTGCGTCCCTGCTTGCTAACGCGCATTTTCGCCGTTTGCTGCTCTTGGGCCTAATCCTCAGTATTTTTCAGCAGATCAGCGGCATAAATGCCGTTATTTATTATGCACCAAAGATTTTTTCCCTTGCAGGCTTTTCCTCGGCAAGCAGCGCTATTGGTGCTTCACTGGCAGTGGGAGTCTTTAATGTCCTTGCTACCCTGGTTTCGGTCTATGCAATGGACCGCCTGGGCAGACGACCGCTGCTGCTGATCGGCAGCGGGGGCATGACCCTCTCCCTTGCTATGCTAGCCGGAACCTTTATGCTAGACTCGCCGCTTACGGCGACGCTCTCAGTACTGAGCCTTATGGCTTATGTGGGTTTTTTCGCTATTGGCCTGGGCCCGATCACCTGGGTGCTCTTAGCGGAGCTTTATCCCCTGGCCATACGGGGTAAGGCGATGACCATTGCTCTCTTTGCCAACTGGGGGGTCAACTATTTAGTGTCTCTTAGTTTTCTGTCGCTAATAGACCACGGTGGTACCGTGGGAACTTTTTTGACCTTTGCTCTGATTAGCCTAGGAGCATTTTGCTTTGTTTTCTGGTGTATTCCCGAAACCAAAGGGCGAGCTCTCGACGGCTGATTTGTTGCAAACTTAAAGGAATTATCCATGTCCGCAATCAAAACAAGTCTCGCTGAGCAAATAAAAAATGCGATGAAATCTGGTGAGAAAAACACCCTGACCTTTGCTCGTAACCTGCATGCGGCTATCCGCAAAAAAGAAATCGATGATCGCATCGATCTTGACGATCCCGGAATCGTAAAAATCATCACCACTCTGGCCAAACAGCGTCAAGATTCTATCGCCATGTTTCGCCAAGGTGGACGAGATGATCTGGTAGAAAAAGAAAGCGCCGAGCTTAAGTTTCTCCAATCATTTATGCCCAAGCAACTTGAGGAAAGTGAACTACGCGAGCTGATTGCCTGGGCAGTGGCAGAAGCACAAGCAAGTAGCATTAAGGATCTCGGTGGGGTGATGAAACTCTTGCAGCCTAAAGTTCAAGGTCTCGCTGATGGCAAGTTGGTGAGCCAACTGGTCCGAGAACGCTTAGCCTAAAGGAGAGAAAGATCCTTCCTCACTGCGTTCGTCAGGACACGGCGCTGGTGCTTTCGCGCCAGCGCCTATTTACCAAAACGCTCGATATACTGACAACGTTGGCAAAGATCCTCGTGAAGTTTTCGCTGACGAAAGCCGCTGAGGATTTTTTGAGCACGTTCGTCAGCTAAGATATCCACGAGCGGACGTTCATGAATATTGCCCAGGGGAATTCTCCCTTCTTTATCGAGACAGCAGGGGACCACCGTCCCATCCATGAGAATACCGCAGTGAGAGCGCAGTCCATAACAACTGCCCGTAGTACCCAGCACCGGTAATTCGAGATTTGGCCACACGAATTCCCTATCAAAATGCAGGTATAGACGCTTGACTAGGTGAATGCTCTTCTGACGACGAACATCAATTTCTGCCGGGATCCTTACCGCGAAATGTTCTTCTATGGCTTTGAGTAAACGGGTGTTTTTGGCTTCTTGACCTTTGGGGTTAAGCAAATTCCAGAGCCTAAAATTAAGATAGAGATCAGGACGCTCAACAAAAGCCTGCTCACAAAAATCAAAAATACGCCGCAAATAAACGCTGGGATCCTGATCTCCAAAATTATCCGGAAAGCTATGAAGGGAGAAGTTCACCTGCCTGACCGTATTGTTGAGGAGGATTTCTTGATGCCTCTCCCGCAATAAGACCCCATTGGTAACCAAAACTATCTTAGCTTGGTGCGCGGCGCACATAGTTACAAGATCAGCAAGATGCGGATGAACCAAGGGGTCACCCATCAAATGAAAGCATACCTGTTCCGTTAAAGGGGCTACTTGGGCGATAATATGGCGAAATGCTCCGCTGCTCATCTGCCCCTTGCTGCGCTCTACTGCGGGGCAAAAACTACATTGCAGGTTACATATATTGCTTATTTCAATATAAACTTTGCTAAATTTTTTGCGAGAACTTGGGCTTGCAACCATAACAAGAGGATCCATTGAAAAAGCGAGAATTGGAGGCGACGCGTTCCGCCCTATAGTAGCGCGATAATCATAGAAATACCAGACTCGTAACCAGGCGCTGACGCTTTCCTGCCAGCCCTGGTCCTCCGTTTAGCCCTGCAATATGAAGAAATCAAACTTGCGTTTAGTCGTACTAAACGCTAGTATACTTTCACAAATCTCTTATGCAAGATCGTTAAGGAAAGCAATAATGGAAAGAATATTCTAGAAAAACAGAATATTCTCCTTAATGGAGGAACGTTTCGCATCGTCAATTGATTTTTCTGAGCATGATCGCGTCTGCTTTTCTCGCTAACAATACTTTATCGAGGTAGGTCTTATGCCACACCACAGATTATTTTTTCAGGTCCGCTTAGGTCTATGCCTTGGCTTATGCTTAAGCCTCTCTTGCCGCACTACCTCAGACGATCTGAGCGCCCCCCCCACCGCAAACCACTCCCCTCCGGGTGCACATCCCCTGGGTGGAGGCGCGGCGCTTCCCTCGAACCCCAGCGACTCCATTGGTTCCCTTGTTGCCGAATTGCAGAGCGCCGCCTCTACCTACCTCAAGAGCCCTGGCGCAGCTAGCAACCATAGCATCGCGGCAGCTGCAAAGACCCTTGCGGGCATGAATCCCGCCTCCCTTGAAGGGGCCCTGTCTGACTCTCAAGACTTTACCCAGCTCCAGGCTGATTTAAACGGAACAGCGCTGAGCATTCAAGGCAATAGAGCTACGGATCCCACGGGTCTCATAGAAGGGAGACTCAGTGCTGCTGAGTATCAACAAATTACTGCTGCAGTACCAAGCCCCTACGCAAATATCTACACCTTCGGCAAAGTGCTTATTGGTCTGGGAGTAGCAGCGGTTTTTACCGGTTATTTTTTGCAATATACCAATAGTGAATACAAAAAAATTGCCGCTCAGGAAGATATTAAAGCAGCCCATCGGGAACTTGCTGAGATTGGCGCCAAGGAGCTCGCCAAAGCCAAGAATTCCCCCGAAAAATCTCCTGAGGTAGCCCAGGAAGTCTCCCCAGGTAAAACGCCTGCACAGCCAAATAAAACACCTGTTCAAAACAAAAGTCCTTCTGCGGAAATACGCTTTAAAGCAAGCAAATATTTAAAATACGGAGGGGTTGCCGCTGCGCTTGCGGGAATCGCCGTACTTGTCGGCCCCGATGCCATGAGCACTTATTCAGCGAACTTGGTGGGAAGCTTGGTGGGAAGTAAGAATCTTTCCAGTAGCACTCCTGGTTTACCTATTTTTATGCTCACCCTGGCCAAACTTGAAGTGCGCCTTCTCCAAATGTATCAACGCCAGGCCGTAAAAAAATCCTTATAGGTACTGCTACTAAAAATCGGGAGTCGACCATGAGAAAACACCTAATTCTTTTCTGGGGAATCTGCCTCGCACTTCCCGTTTCAGCTACTGAGGTGGATAATTTCCAACCTCACCTGATCAAACAACGGGACGTGTTAACCGAGCTTGATGCCCTCACCAACTATCGCCTGCAAGAGGCCGAAAAAGCCGCAAACGCTCAGGGACACGGCTGCAATCATGTGGTAATGAGGCAGGCGGTTTGGAATACCCTTGGAGCCCAAATGGTCTGGGGCCACCTTGAAAATGATGTGGAACGCCTCGATAAGGTTTTTGATAAAATTCATATTCCTGTGGAGCAATCCATTTATAAAAACCTTCACGCCAGCGAATCGTTTTTTGTGTGGGGTATTGTCAATTTAGTAATCGATATCGCTTCGACTATTCGGGTGGGAAACTATCGGATTGGATCCGACAAACTTGGTCACTTTTTTGCCCAAGGTGCCGATCTTTTCTCCGTTGCTTATAGCCAAAATCAGGGGATCGAAGAAGCACTCAAACTGGCTATTTCTCAGGAACGTGGCTATTATGGCTCCTTTGTCTCGGGAGTTTACTCCTATGGCGATGTTAGTGCCGATTTTGCTGGGATGATATTTTGGTCAAAGATAACCCCGCAATATGCCAAGCAAGGACCCTTTAGCGGGCCACCCTATTTTACCTGCATTAACGGTGCATGGAAACAGACTCAAAAATTCACCTGGGCAGGAATTATCAATGGTTCCTGGGACGAAGCCGTTAACTGCAGTGCATTTCGCGATAAAAATATTCACGACAAGGTCTACCTTACTATTGACCAAATTGCGGAGGTGTACCGTCAAAAGACGGGGAAAACAGTCAACCTTCATTGTCCAATACTTCCGGAACAATGTCTTGAAGCTGTCCAAAGCGCCAAACAATTTGCCCCCTATCTAATTCATCCTAAATGCATTGCCGCGGCTAAATCCCTGTATCACGGCTAGAGTAAGCAGAGAGGAAAGAAATGAGCAGTCGTTACCTTCAGGGCGTGTGGACCACCGTAGGAGCACTGAGCGTAGTAGGCCTGATCAGCTGCCGCACAGGCTCGCTACTAGAGCCCTTCAGCTCTGCCTCTCCCCAGGCCGAAGCCGGGGACAATAGCGATGACCCCACTGCCCTTCCCCAGCCATCAAATCTCGCTGATTTTGCGCCGCTTGCCATTCAAATGCAGCAGGCCTATCAAGATTTTCTGAATGATCCAGACAGTCACCATAACCCCGACATGGTGGCGGTTGCCGTACGCATAATGACTATGGATCTAGAATCAATCGAGCAGATTTTTGCTGACCGCAGTGAATTTGCTGAGCTCCAAAGGGATATAAACTCCTTGGCTTCACGATACAAAAATCAGTCGAGAAATACGCCATCCACCCCTAGAGCCTCCCCTCCCATTGCACCGGGAATTATCGGCCAAGTACCCTGGGATAGCATTCAGCAAATGCCCGCGGAGGTGACGAACAACCCGTTCAGCAATATAATTACCGGTGGAAAAATCTTGGTATGCATCGGTATTTCCTCGGTGATTGCCGGATATTTTCTAAAACTTACCAATCAGGCCCATCCGATTATTTCCTATAAAGAATCTCTGGAAAAATCCCAGGAATTGCATATCGCCTCGCGCACTGCGGAAGAGCTCGACCTCAAAGCAGGCCTGGGCAAAAGCCCCCTGGTAAATGAACGTCCTTTTCACGAAGAAGATTTTCCTGCTGAACCCACCACCCTACCAAAAAATTTGCAAGAGATAATCGACCGAACCCCTCACGCAGAAGAGCGCTTCAAGGGAAGTAAGATTATGCGCAAAGTTGGTTTAGCAGCGGCGATTATGGGGGCCATATTGACCGGAGCTGCCGAGATGAGCAGTACCTATTATGGTCTTGTGGACGGGGAGAATCGCAAGATTTTCAATTCTTACAGCCCCTCTTTGGCAACCTTGCTAACGCGTTTAGCAGCAGTTGAAGAGGGCATTATGGCAATTTATGCACGCACCTAGTTCGATAACACGGCGCTGGCGCGAAAGCGCCAGCGCCGTGTTAGTCTGCATATACAACATATGCCCATTTATAGTATATTTGTAACTAGTCGCTGGCGCGAAATAGCATATTCCGTGCCGCGACGTGCCCTGAGGAGCAAAGCGACGAATAATGATGAAGGATTGTGAAAAATGAAGTCTGTAGTAAAATGTCCTATTTTCATTGCATTTTTTACTTTATTGGGCACTACTATCCAAGCAGCTACTCCGGCTTCATGCTTAGTTCAGAGAGTTGCGACATCACCAGCTACAGCGTTAAATGATGATCCCAACTCTAAAACTACCTATAGCGTGGCTCCGAACAGCTCTCTGATGCCCCATAAAAGCGTTGTTAGTGTAGCCTGTAACAACCAAACACAACCCGACAACAAGGTTTCTACAGCGACATGCAATAATGGTACCTGGAGCGCTCAAATTGGCACCTGTTCTTCTTCATGCTTAGTTCAGATAGTTGCGAAATCACCAGCTACAGCGTTAAATAATAATCCCAACTCTAAAACTACCTATAGCGTGGATCCGAAGAGCTCTCTGATGCCCCATAAGAGCGTTGTTAGTGTCGCCTGTATCAACCAAACACAACTCGACAACAATGTTTCTACAGCGACATGCAATAATGGCACCTGGAGCGCTAAAATTGGTACCTGCCTACCAGTAACTCCTTAGCAGAATTTGTGGTAAGCCACCCATAGATGGAGGCACATAGGTGATCGGTATTTCTTTTAAAGCCTGTGTGCCAACACTTCCATGGAGTTAGGACAGAGTTGGCAGTTGGGATCGATCAGATCAACAGCGTAGAGATGAAGCTTTTTTATAAGTTGGTTAATTGCCATTTTCGTGCCATCGATCAGATATTTCATAAGCTCAGTAGCTACGTGAACAAAAATAAATCCTGCGCGTTGCATAGAGATGGCGGCTTGAATTTGTGGGGGTGCCTTGTTTAAGGTTGCTCTGGCAATTGGTTGAGCAATGAGATTCGCCATGATTGATGCCAACAATAAGTTGAAGAGAATATCGTCGTCGCTTGAGAGTGCATCGGCAAGTTTAAATGATGATTTTCCTGTTTTGAAAATTAATTCAATTGGCCATCTTAGGCGACAGATCGGGTAGATTATGGATGCTTTAACACTGAGGTTTGTCACGTACCAATGGTATTTTTTTTCTCATTGTTCCAAAATCAAAGGGCCAGCATATCAAGGTATTCGACATCACCAAAGTAAACGGCGCCGATGAATTCAACAGCCTCCCCACGAAATTTGCTTCAATTCAATCAAATAGAAAAATCATTTTTGACGAGCAATACAGTTGCAGACCAAAACACGATGGGTAAAGATCACTCCCCGAAGAAGAAATATGCACGCCGCAGAGTACTTAATTGTTGGTGGTGGCTTTTTTGGGTCGGCAATAGCGGCTTATTTGGGAAGGTGCGGCTATAGTGTTTTGCTGCTGGATGCGGCAGAAAACTTATGCACCCGGGCTTCGTATGTGAACCAGGCGCGGGTGCATGGGGGTTATCATTATCCTCGGAGCGTGGTAACGGCGCTGCGCAGCCAGGAAAATTACCTGCGTTTTATCAGAGATTTTGACGCGGCGATCGTAGATAATTTTGAGAAAGTGTATGCCATTGCAAAACTCGGATCGTTTATCACAACAGAACAATTTGTTAATTTTTGCGCGTTGACAGGCTGTAGATTGGTAGAGGCGACGCCAGCAATTACCAGACTTTTAAACCGGGAACTGATCGACGCCGCCTTTGTAGTGGAAGAATGTGCGTTCGACGCAGGAAAAATACGCATCCTCCTTAGGCAACAACTGCATTCTGCCGGAGTAACAGTCGTTACAGACAAAAAAGTGCTGAGAATTCAGAAAAAGTCTTCCGTACTGAGTGCACACTTGGCTTCGGGAGAGGAGATTGAGGCAGAACGAATCATTGTGGCAACGTATTCGTCCTTGAACGAGATTTTATGTAACTCCGACCTACCCTTGCTGCCGCTTTGCCACGAGTGGGTGGAGTTGCCCTTGCTAGCCCCCCCGACAAGCATTGCTTTTGGCCTGACGGTGATGGACGGGCCTTTTTTTTCGTTTATGCCTTTTCCGCCAGAACAATGCTACTCCCTCTCCCACGTAAGCTACACTCCCCATCAAAGCTGGCAGGACGGCGCCAGCGCCTGGGGCATCGCCACTGCGAACTTGAGCAAACAAAGCCGAGTACAGGTGATGCTGCAGGACTCGCGACGCTATCTGCCCAGCATCGCCGATGCTCAGTATATAAAAAGTTTGTGGGAGGTAAAAACCATACTGCCGCGTAGCAAGCACGACGACAGTCGCCCGATTCTGTATCAAAACAACTACGGCGATTGTGCTGGACTAAGCGTGGTGCTCGGTGCAAAGATAGATAATCTTTACGATTGTTTGGATTATATTGCACAGGAGTTATAAATTTCATGGCCCAATCTGCGGGGTTTTTATCAGTGATTGCGCTGCGCCGTAATCATCAGATCCCTCTCGAACCACTTATTCATCATCTCCATAGCAATGCGGCAAAGCTGTTTTCCTATTTTGAAATTCTGATTATCGATTGCGGCGAGCACACGGTGTTTTTCGAGGAACAAGCGGCGCTAGAACGCTTGCTCAGCCAGCTTTCTAGCTTGCGCTATCTGCGTTTAAGCAAAGACTTTGGCGTCCAAGCAGCTATTTCTGCAGGTTTTGATTATGTCATTGGTGATACGATTTGCTGCCTCGAGCTAGGACGAGATCCCGTTGAAGCGCTCCCCGCGCTACTTCATTCCCAGCGTAGCTCCTTGCAGCCTCTAGTTTTGGGACGAGTCGCAAAAAACACCTTGAGTAGATCAGAACGCCTACTACGGATGATTTTCTATCGCTTCTGCCGCTCTCTGCTGGGCATAGCCATGGCCGAATATGCTACTACCCTGATGGTGGTAAATCGCCAAAGCCTCAATCAGCTTAATTCCATCAAAGATACTTCGCGGCACTATAAAGCCTACGCTTTTATTGCCGGTATGCCGTTTGCGTACTTTGATTATGAACGTTTGCCGGAACAACGCCGGGAAAGTCTTCTTAAAAAAATCGATTTAGCTCTGAATTTTATCTTTAATTATTCCAGCCGCCCCTTACGCTGGGCGAGTGTGGTCGCGCTTTCTTTGGGGGCTTTTAACCTCCTTTATGTGTTTTATATCGCTCTGATTGTGCTGTTTAAGCAAAAAATAAGCGAGGGCTGGGTTACCCTCTCGGTGCAAGGTGCCTTGAATTTTTTTGTGCTCAGCATGCTGGCTGCTGTGGCAGTGGAATATCTCTGGCGTACGGTGGATGAATCCCGCAAACGCCCCCATTATTTTATTAGCTGCGACAGAAAATCTGAGCAGCTCCTCAGTAATCTTCAGCACATCCGTAATGTGGTGACTCCTCAAAACAGGATATCCCCATGAGTACGGGGAGCACAAGCCTCCCGTGGCAGCTGCCCGCGTTCTATCAGGAGCAGTTTCGCCCTAAAAAAAGCCGCTATGCTGTACTGATCCCCGTGATCAATGAGGACTACCGTATTCAACAGCAGCTGCTAGCCATGCGGGAAATAATGCAAGAGTTTGATAGTTATGTGGTTGATGGAGGCTCGACGGATGGTTCATTGGAACGAAAGTTTTTGCGCGCAACGGGTCTCGCTGGCTTGCTGGTAAAAACCGGAGCTGGTAAGCTGGGCAGTCAGTTGCGCATTGGTTTAGCCGAACTTCTGTTGCGTGGTTATGAGGGAATAATTTTAATCGATGGTAATAATAAAGACGATCCTCGAGCTATTAGGGATTTCGCTGCGGCTTTAGCAGAGGGGGGGGATCATCTCCAAGGTAGTCGTTTTATTGCCGGGGGCAGCCATAAACGCACTCCGTGGATGCGACTGTTGGGAATACGCCTGGTGCATGCGCCGTTAATTTCTCTGGCAGCAGGTCGGCGTTTTACCGATACCACCAATGGTTTTCGGGCCTATAGTCGTCGTTTTCTCCTTGACCCGCGGGTACAGCCCTTTCGTCATGATTTTGTCGATTATGCCCTGCCCTATTATCTGGCAATAATCGCTGGCCAACTGGGCTTTGCCTGCAAGGAAATTCCCGTTACCAGGGTCTATCCGCAGCACGAAAAAACGCCCACTAAGATACGAGGCTTGCGGGGTAACTTTCGTATTATAAGGATCCTTGCCGCAACTATTGGCGGCGCTTACCATCCGAAGGACAAACAATGGTGAAATCCGCCCTGATTGGGCACAGTGGTTTTGTGGGCAGCACACTCAAAAACCAGAGAAGCTTTACTCACTATTATAATTCTCAAAATATAAACGAGATTTCAGGGGAGAAATTTGACCTGGTAGTCTGTGCTGCAACTCCTGCAGCCAAGTGGATTGCCAACCGTAATCCCGAGGCTGATCGGGCGACTATTGCTCTGCTTTGCGCGTGTTTAGCAGAGATACGTGCGGATACATTTGTACTGATCTCCACCATCGACGTCTATCCTCAGGCCTTGGGACAGGACGAAGATGCGCCTATTATTCGTGATGAGCTGGCGGCTTATGGTCGCCATCGCTTCGATCTAGAAACCATGGTAAGCAGCACTTTTACCGGCGCCTTGATCATGCGTTTGCCGGCTCTGTTTGGCAGGGGACTGAAAAAAAATGCTCTTTATGACCTGATCCATAATAATAATATCCATCTCTTGGATGGTGCAGCCACGTTTCAATTTTATAATCTGGCGCATCTTTCTGCGGATATTGAGCGTTGCCGCGCTCAGCAGATTACGAGAATCAATATTAACTCTGCACCTATTTCCCTGCAAGAAATAGCGGCAAGCGCCTTTGGATACAGCCTGCCCACGCAACTCAACGCCCACCATCCCTGCTATGATATCCGTTCAAAATATAGCTCCCTGTGGGATGGCTATGGTGGTTATTTGTATGATAAATTGCGCACTCTTGACGAAATTTCGGAGTTCGTGAGGGCTACGCGCCACTTGCTGGGGAGCAGGTGTCAATAATGCGTCGAGCCATCTCATCCATAGCCTGGCATAGAGAGGAAGAAAGCGACGCCGCTGCTTTAATCAAAAGCTTGGGGCTTGATGCCGTGGAAATCGCCCCCACCAGACTCTGGTCGGACCTCAGCCAGGTAAGCCAACGGGAGGCGCTGAACTATCGGTATTTTTGGGAAAGCTTTCAGCTAGAAATAGTTGCTCTGCAGGCGCTACTCTTTGGCCAGACGGAGCTGAATATCTTTGCTGCACCAGCTGTTCGCGCGGCAACCATGGATTATTTGAAAAAAGCAGTGCTGATCGGCTCCTGGCTTGGGGCGCGAATTCTCGTATTTGGTTCACCCAAAAATCGACTGCGGGGGCCATTAAGTGTCGCTGATGCCAACGCTATAGCCCGCAGCTTTTTTGCCGAACTCGGGGACTGGGCCCATCAGCATCGGGTAAGTATCGGGATTGAAGCCAATCCCCCCGAGTATGGCTGTGATTTTGTCACCAGCACCCAGGAAGCAGCAAGTCTCGTCGCAGAGGTTGCCTCTGCAGGTTTTAGTCTGCATATGGACTTAGGGGCGGCACTGCTCGATAATTTTAGCCACTTAGCTCTTGCAGAGCGCCAGCGGCTGATCAGAAGCGCTCGGCATTTTCACTGTAGTCTACCGTTTCTGGCGGCGATTCACCCCGCAGCGGCAGAGGGTTTACGTGGGTTATTGCAGATGATCAACAGGGAGGAGCGGGATCCTGAAGCGTGTATGTCCATTGAAATGCGTGCTGCTTCGGCCTCTAATTTGCAAGCGATTGAAATAGCACTGACCTATTGTAAGCCTTGCTGAAACGTGCTCAAAGAGCTACGAGGGGCACCTCTTCTTTGCTCAACAAGGCATCACTAAAATCCAAATATTGAAGATGATTGCTTTCTTTTACTGTGGATGCAAGGCTATCGCCAATCCAAATTTCACCAATGACAAAAGGCGCATCTGCTAAAAAACTAAAAGTTGAAATAGTGGAGATCCGTTCTCCATTGAGAATCACGGCTTGTCCTTCTTTATGTTGAGAAGCTTTTGTAAATAAACTTTTCTCAATAATTGCAATAAGTATTTTGCGGCGGGCAGAATGCAGCAATACACTGACGGGCTGATTTTGGCTGTGAGTTTTGATTTCTTGATTCCATCCGGCACGGAGCGCAGTCATCAGAGGAGCATAGCTGAGCTGGTTTTCGGGAAGCTGAGATTTTAATTTATTGAGTAGTAAGCTTAGTTCAAGCAGAGTTTTAGGGTTTTTCCTGCTCGGGTAAGCAAATTGTGGTAACAGGTGTGCAGCGAGATCACGGGGGGAAGATGGCGCAATAACGGTGCCCAGCTGATCGCTGCTAGGCAAGCAAAAATCTAGATCTTCGTAGGAGGTAAGAGAGCTCAGATGTGGCGCATTGCAGGTAAAAAAACGGCGTTGGTAAGCGAGCAAAAGACGCTGGCCCGGCTTGAACAAATCTCTGGCAAGATCGGGTGAATGCTGCTGATAAACGGGTAGCTCGAGGGCAGTGGTGAGCATGCTCCGCGAGTCGCATTCTTCAGCTGCATTGCTCGTGGTAAGCAGCACAACCGCCTCAAGATGAGGAGTGCGACTCGCGGCAAGAGCTTGGGATAGCGCCCCTCCTCCAGGGCAAAGTTGATGGGTATAGGAATAGCGCTGGGCCTGAGAAAACCAAAGCCAACCTGCGCTAATGATGCCGAGAAGCAGGAAAGCAAATTTTAGAGAATGGCGTTCGCAGGATATTCCTCCAATTTTAATCACACCACGGAGAGTAAATCCCATTAGCGCTGCAGCAAACAGACAGAAAGGGAGATACCAGAGAATATAGAGAAAAATCATATGGATAGCACTGTGACCTTTTGCCAGAACAAACCAGGAAAGAGGAGCGAGGCTTGAGGCCGCCGTGATTGCCAACAAGGCTCGACCTTTCCGTACGTATTCTTGCCCGAGGCGATGAGCAAAAAATACGCTCATCGCACTCAACAGTAGCCCTACTGCAAGGAGTATCCATAACCAGGAACGGAAAGATATCTCTGCAAACTTGCCTATGCGGATGGGGGTCCACTCAAGGGAATCCCCCAACAGGGACCAGAGACTGTGGTGGGTAGCAGCATAAAAATCATTGTAATAGGAGCGTGTGAGAACGATTTGGTTAATCGTATTAAATGCAAACTCGCTTGAGTGGTGAAGAGTCAGTAAGTAGAGGTGAAGGAGTAAGGCCAGAATAAAGCCACCAAGAGCACTAAGTCCTGTAAGGAACGTGAATTTTAGCCAACGAACTCTTTGCTGAAAATGCAGCAGCGTAAAAAATATTCCCGCAATCAGGGTCATCATCATAGTCGTGCTTATAAACTCATAGCCTGAACCAGCCTTAGCAAAACTTGCAAAAAAAACCCCCGCCATCACCCTTTTTACGGGAAAATCCTGCCCGCGGGCAAAACGCATAAATCCATACCAGGCAAGGGCAGGAGCTAGGAAATCTAACCACAACACCCAGTAAAGATTTGAAGCAAAATAGACAAGCCATTCCGCAGAAAGCAACACCACTCCCAAAAAAACAGCCGCCAAGACACCGAAATAATGGGCCATACTGAGAGTAAAAAGCAGTAAAATCAGCGTGAGTAATCCACAGGTAAGGGTACGCAAGAAGGCAAGGGTAGCGCTGCGGCTCCAGCCGCAGCGCTCTAATCCCTGAGCAATAAGAGCGTATATAAACCCTTGAACGCCAATTTGAGAGAGATAGGGAGTGTATGCGGGACTTGGTTCAGCATTAAGAAAATTATAGTATTCATCGCCAGCAGTGCGACCGAGGAAATTGTTCTCCGCAACAAATCCTTTCATCGCAATTGAATTTATTTTACCGATAACAAAACTCTCAGAATCGCGCTGAAAGGTAAGCAACTTTTCGTGATCTGCACTCTCCAGTTTATTGTTGGCGAGGTGAGAAAACAAAAGCAGGGAAAAAATTACTAGGGTTATGATTTCCACATATTGCTTCATGGCTACATGATCCAGCTAGGGAGTTTGCAGTTGACAGCAGAGGAAGCTAAATGAGCCATTCAGGCGGTTAGATCATAGGTAAGCTCATTTCTTTGAGCACCATACCCTCACCACATTGCATCGCAAAAACCGTAGCTACCGGAAAAGCTGCAGAGCGGCTACAGTTCTGTACTCACAGAACACACTCACATAGACTCCTAGTTGCATTTGTTATATCACGCTAATTCGGTCTCCACAATTTTGAGGAAGGTTATACCTCGCCGACACACCGAGCTCTCGCCGAGATACGGAGTCTTTCCTATCAACTTACAAGCCAAAATCCCCTTTACTTGCTTGCTTTCCTTCCGGAGGTAACAGCTTAAGGGTGTAGTTATAAAATGTCTCTTTTAAGGCGGGATTATCCACATAGGGTTTCGCCAAATTGTGAATGTAGTCCTGAACCCGCTGTTGAAAAAAATGCACCATACTATCCCGATATGCAAGAGGAAATTCTTTAATGTAGTTATGAATAAAAGCTAAGTACATTTTTGTATTGACCTGAAAGTAGGCAAAATCAGGATGGTCAAGAAATTCCTGAGGAGGATTGCTTACAAAAGTTAAGTAGGCCCGGGCCTTGTCTGATAAAGGAAGATGATCTTCAATAGTGTGATCAAGAATATATTCGTTATGTTTTATAAATGTATTAATGAGATGCATAAGTCCCCAACGAGAATCAACTATATAGGGGTAACCATTATAATCAGTAAACGATTGAACATCATGTGCCACATCTAGTCCGTTACTACCTGAGCTAAATTCTCCGTTGTCAATAATCGATATTAGGGAGTGTTTTTCTTCATAGAAAAGGTTAGAGGCATGTAAATCATGATGAACCCAGGAGATGAAATTAGCGGGATAGGGTGGAGCTGCATTATTAGCTCTCATTAACCAGTGAAGCTTGCCAATTTGACTGCCACCTAGGGCAGCAATTTTAATCGATATTGCGGCGTTTTTTCCAAAGGGTCTGGTCTGATCGTAGATCGTTTCACCTTTGGCCTTTTCAAGAAGGAGAAGATCTATTTTTTCCAGGGGATTACTCCAGCCAATATCTTTTCCTTCAATAAAGGCAGATTCATAAAGATGAGTTATATGTGGCAAGCCAGCAATGTCAGTCGCGCTCGCCTTACCTGAGGAAACTAAGCAATTTGGATGCATTAGAACGGAATTCTCAAGTCGCCAGAGAACATCAGTGTGGTTGACAGGATGACGAACGGTTTCCTTCAGAACCAGTTGTCGATTTTCTGCGGTAGTAACCAAATAAAGTGCGATTAGGTCATATCCTCTGGTAGTTATTTTTCTTACGGTAAGTGGTACTGATTCTCTTAGAGTTTTTGTGGAACTTAACCAGTGAGCAATAGCCTTTTCTTTATTAAGAACAAAAATATTTGCAAACTCTCGGTATTCAGGGTCGTGCTCGTCAAAAACTCGTGAAGTAATTCGGAAAGGAGTATCATCAAGGGTGCTATGTTTGCAGGGGGAGTCGTCAGGGAGTTTTGCACTAAATTTAGCTTGGAGAGGATGTGGGAGAGGTAATTTAAAAACGGTAGGATCACAGTTACTCTTTGCTGAACATTGCTGTAGCTCAGCTTTTTTGATCACCATAGCTGGTGATTGCTCTGCTAATTCTATCTTCCCCTCTAAGAATGCAGAATCTTTAACTGAGTGGAAGGAATTGCTTTGCTGTTGAGGCACTCTAGCGACGGATGTTATTGGTGGAGGTGGAGGTGGAGGTGGAGGTGGAGGTGGAGGTGGAGGTGGAGGCACATTCTCCGTGGTTTGCACTGTGCTCTTTGCTTTTAGAAATTGAGGGCCATTCTCTTTCTGCAGATAAATTGTCGATTCAGTCTGCTGCGGGGAGAGAGAGGGATCAGGGTAATCTATTTTCTTTTCTATTTCTAGTAATTTATTATTCTGAATGGGCTTATTGACGGATTGACAGCTGCTTAACTGCGCGATAACAATGGTGATTCCGAACCCATATCTAAACAAAAAAATATTTCTCATAAGCACTCCTTTCAACCTGTCAATCTACGTTCAAAGAAACGTCTCAGCTTTCAGAAATTAGTCACGAAATTTCAGAGCAGACCGCCGAGACGGCAGATAGACTGAGAATGCTGAAAACACTTTTTTTAAAATTTTTCTCTGCCCATTTTCGTCTCAGTAAATAAGGTAAAATAAGGTAAAATAAGGTTGATTTATATCAATCAGGTTTTGGTTTTCAACAAGGATCGAGGAAAAAATCGCGACGCAGTTGACATTTTTGTCAATGAGAAGCATTTTTGACGATCAATGCCGTTGCAGACCAAAATCCAATGAATATAGACTGCTTTTCGGATTTATCGTGAAAAAGTTTAGTGCTTTGTAGGTGTTTGTTATTATGATCCTGATTAGTTTCAGAAAAAGAGGAATTTTTCTGAATTCTTAAATCAAAGTATCAGTGCATCGTCGGTAGTCATAAATTTTGATAAAATAATTTACGCACTGATGGGTGAAATCTTTGCGAGGAATACCTGGTGTTAGTAGCCATCTAAAAGCGCAGGTTCCTCACCATACCACCGATATCCAAAATAAATTTCGAATTTTTTATTGATTGCCGAAAAGCAGGTAAACTTGGTAGGGCAGGCGGCTTGCTTGTTGACCACATCCAACCGCCCCCCTTGTGATGGAACATACAGCTCGTCGGATTTTCCATCGCAGCCATTAACTGGAGAGTGCCTAGTTCTTAGCAGGGCATGTGCAGCAGAAGAGAATTAACTTAAGAAACCATCGCCCACGACCCCACCAGCGTTTTCCGATTGGGATAGGGGCGACAGAGCCGCCTCTCCCCGCAGATCCGTACGTGCGGGTTTCCCGCATACGGCTCCTCAATTCCTAGGTTCGCTAGCTTGAATTCTTTGGTAAATTTCTTTCTGGGTGTACTCACATAGACTCCTAGTTGCGTCTGTTATATCACGCTAACTCGGTCTCCACAATTTTGAGGAAGGCTAAAATTCTTTTTTGTGAAACATGCGTCCGCACCGATCCTTGAAGTTTTTCGCTGTTTTGGCAATACGATCCTTTGCTGTTTTGCGTTTGGGGATCATTCTTCCCTTACGGAATTTGCCCCAATAGTGGGTAAATCCTAGGAAATTGAAAGTTTCTCGGATATGTGGACCGAAATGCACTATTCGAGTCTTTTCTTCGTTAATCGCCAATCCAAATTTTGCAAGTCGTTTTCCCAACACGGCGTAAATTCTCTCAGCATCTTTCTGTTGTTTTGCGATTATCATAAAATCATCAGCGTACTTCAGCAGTTTTACTTGACCATTAGTATGGGACTTAACCACCTGATCGAACCAGAGGTCGAGAGCGTGGTGGAGAATTTACTGGATTTATCTCGACGCACGCTGTGAGCACGCGCAGCAACGAAGAAAGCGGCGAAGATGCACCAAGACCTGAGTAGTTAGTCGCTGGAGCGAAATAGCATATTTCGTGCCAGCGACGTGTCCTGAGGAGCAAAGCAACGAAGGATCTGTCACGTGATATCCGGATGTTATGTGAAAGATCCTTCCTCACTGCGTTCGTCAGGACACGGCCGTGGCGCTTTCGCGCCACGGCCGTGTTACCTTAATCGTTAGAAAGCGCGTAGAGATGAACATTGGTCGAAAGCTCCATTGCCACAGCGTAACGCCGGCTAAGATAACAGTGGACCTTCCAGCAACGAAAAATATCCAAATACCATTCCCGACACAAATAGCGCAGCTCCCCTAAAGAGAGACTAAAGGGGGCATCTTGCCCCTGAAAATACTCGTCCAAATAGTCTAGCATTGTCACTTCAATTTGGTACACGTGCAAAAGCTCTTCACGCAGAGAACGATGCCGTGAGCTGTTAAAAGTGGGATTTTGCCAGCAGACTTCCATGAGAGGATTGCGAATGCGCAGCTCCATAACAAAAACTTCAAATTCATGAATCTGATAAAATTTAGCACAAGGTTTATTTAAGCGTCCGCGCAACTGCAAATCAACCATCCTTACTTCATAAGGATGATCAGAGTCAGCATAGTTGAAACTCAACTCGATTCGTCTAACCTTATTTGCTTCAACATAGCCGAATAAATTATGATATTCTCGCTCGATAGATTCTTTGACAAAATAGCCAGAAATTTTTTTAGCTATATTTTTATCATGATAAATTGAAGTCCGTTCAAAAGCTGCAGAGCGAGTTTCTCGAGCATGAGTCAAAGCCTGAACGCTACCACGTACGGTAAACGATGGAATTTCCCCTCCGTCATTTTGCGAAAAAACCGGATAACCACAATCATTTTCTGCAGCAATAAGTGACCAGGAATAGACTATAACGAGGTAAAGGAAAGAGATGCTTAAAAAATTTAAAATAGGCATACGTATTTCCCCTGCTCAAAAGTAGCTTACCGAGAAAAACTATTCTAATGTAAATTAGAGATTACTGAGGAGTCGAGAATGATTGCTGGTATAATAGGCGTAATTCATCTTCTTCCCATGCCGGGCGATCCTCGTTACCGCAGTGAAAAATCCTCTCCCTCGGGCTTTGAACGGCTGCGCTCAGCAGCCTTACGAGATGCCGAGGCGCTGGTAAGTGGCGGAGTAGATGGGCTCATCATCGAAAACTTTGGTTCAGCACCATTCCCCAAGGGCGACCATAGCCAGCGATTACCTCCCCATCAACTTGCGATTTTGACACTCATAACCCAAGAAATTATGGGTTGCTTTCCTCACGGACAGCGGGGTGATCCTTTGCCTATAGGGGTAAATTGCCTGCGCAATGACGCCCAAGCCGCCTTGGGCATCGCTGCCGCCTGCGGTCTCGGACAAGCTGACAAACCAGGCTTTATACGGGTTAACGTTCATACCGGTGCCTACCTTACCGATCAGGGAATAATCGAAGGTGAGGCCTATCAGACGTTACGCTATCGCCAAGCTCTTGATGCTGAAGGTCTGAAGATTTTTGCCGATGTGCTGGTAAAACATGCGGCTCCTTTAGTACCCATCAGTGCCAGAGAAGCAACCCATGACTGTATCGAACGCGGCCTTGCTGATGGGGTCATCGTCACCGGTCAAGCTACCGGCCGAGCAGTCGATCAGCAGTTACTAACCCAGGTTATAGCCGCAGCAGGGAACACACCGGTGCTCATCGGCTCAGGATTTAATCTCGATCAAGCACAGCAGCTGGCACCTTTGGTGCACGGGGCCATTGTCGGCACCTGGGTAAAAGAAGAGGGCTTGCTGGATCGTCCCGTGGATGAGAAGCGGGTACGACAGCTGGTGGCAGCAGCAGCGGGAAGATTTCGTCTTGCATAATTCAAGCAGTTAATTTTAATGGCAGGTAAATTAATTGTGGGATAGGCTCATGAAATACCTAGAGCGAAGGAAGCCATGAGACCTTTTCATTTAGCCATTCCCGTACCCGATCTCCACAAGGCTCGCCAGTTTTATGGCCTGGTCTTGGGCTGTGCTGAGGGACGCTCCGCAGCAACCTGGGTAGATTTCGATTTCTTTGGCCATCAGCTGGTATTTCATTGCAATCCTCAGCAAAAAATCTCACGTTTTATCAACCCAGTTGATGCCCAGGCGGTACCAGTACCGCATTTTGGGGTAATACTCGCCTGGCAACCATGGGAGGAATTAGCCGAAAAACTGCGCGCCCACGGCACGATTTTTGTTATTGAACCCTATATTCGTTTTCAAGGAAAACCTGGCGAACAAGCAACCATGTTTTTTTATGATCCCAACGGCCTGGCTCTCGAATTTAAAGCCTTCAAGGACGATGCTCTGATCTTTGCTTCGTAACTTCGTGACTACTCAGCACTTATGTTCTTCTGGAGAAAGCAGGCCATGCGCCAAGCCCTGTTCTGTGCCCTACAACTCGTCATTCTTCTTTTCATCAGTATCTCACCCGTGGAGGGCGCAAAAATTTTGCCAAAGACCGCAACACCCACCCCCGGCAGCGACCCCCATTCCTACGCCCAGCCTGAAGAGGCTCTTATCACCCATCTCGATCTCAGGCTCACCATCGACTTTGACACTAAAACCCTTGCCGGCTCTGCCGAACTCCACATCGACAATCTCCGCAAAACAACGCGCCTCTTGCTTGATACCCGAGACCTGACTATTCGTTCCATAAGCCTCGACGAGGCAAAAATCCCGACCAGCTGGGAGATGCAAGTCGGCGAAGCCCATCTCGGTAGTTTGTTAGCTATCGCCATCACCCCCCAAACAAAGCGAGTGCATATAGACTATGCTACCGCCCCACAGGCAGCGGCTCTTCAATGGCTCAGTCCAGCAATGACTGCAGGCGGTAAGCATCCCTTTCTTTTCACCCAATCCGAGGCGATTGCCGCACGTTCCTGGGTGCCCTGCCAAGATACACCGAGCGTACGCTTTACCTATGCGGCAGTTATCACCGTTCCCCCGGGCTTAACCGCCGTAATGAGCGCCGAAAACCCCCAGGCTAAGCTGGCCAGTGGGGTGTATACCTTTAGCATGCCGCAAAAAATCCCCTCCTACCTGCTCGCCTTAGCAGTGGGAGATCTCGAATTTGCAGCCACAGGACCACGCACCGGCGTCTACGCCGAACCAGCGACCCTTAAAGCTGCTGCCTGGGAGTTTGGCGAAACCGAAACCATGGTGGCAGCAGCAGAGAAAATCTACGGCCCCTATGCCTGGGGACGTTACGATATCCTCGTCCTCCCTCCTGCCTTTCCCATGGGGGGAATGGAAAACCCTCGACTTACCTTTGCCACTCCCACGGTGATCACCGGCGATCGCTCCCTTACCTCCTTAATTGCCCATGAGCTCGCCCACTCCTGGTCAGGTAATTTAGTTACCAATGCCAGCTGGGATGATTTTTGGCTGAATGAAGGGGTTACCGTCTATTTTGAACACCGTATTATGGAAGCAGTAGCCGGCAAACCCTACGAAAGCATGCTCGAGGTACTGAGCATGGATGAGCTGGTCGAAGTGCTGGGAGAAATGGGCAAGGATTCACCCGCTAGCCATTTAAAGCTCAATTTAAAGGGGCGTGATCCCGACGAGGGGCTCACTGCCATTGCCTATGAAAAAGGTTTCTTCTTTTTGAAAATGCTCGAAAACCATTTTGGTCGCAAAAAATGGGATGAATTCCTCCGTCAGTATTTTGCCGATTTCAAGTTTCAATCCATGACTAGCGAAAAATTTCTTGCCTATTTGCATGAGAAGCTTCTCCACAACAACAAGGCCCTGGCCAAGAAACTCCTGCTTGATGCTTGGGTATACGGCCCGGGCATACCTGCCAATGCCCCCAGCCCACAATCGCCACTGCTTAAGGAGGTTGCTGCTCTGGCACAAAGTTTTAGTATGGGGGCAATTCCTGCAGACAAAATAGCAAGCAAGGAGTGGACCACCCATCACTGGTTGTACTTTTTGCGCAAACTCGCCAGCCCGCTGGACGGGGATAAACTGGCCCAACTCGATCGTACCTTTGCCTTAACTCGTTCCGAAAACAGCGAAATCCTCTCTCAGTGGTTAGAGATTGCCATTAGCGCTCAGTACCAAGAAGCCTATCCTGCTCTGGAACGATTCCTCGCGAAAGTCGGGCGTCTCAAATTCCTCAAGCCTCTCTATACAGCCCTTAACAAAACTCCTAAGGGCAAGAAACTAGCTCAGGAGCTGTATCAGCGTAATCGCCAACGCTACCATCCACTCGTAGTTGTTGCTTTAAATAAAATTCGTTGACATTTATCGCCGCCTCATTAAAGTTGGCCGATTGACCAATCAAGTTCAATTGGTAATTTCTTAAAGGAGGCCTGAGCGTAATGGCAAAAAGTACTTCAAATGCAAAACCTTATATTCCTGCAGAAAAAGTCATCCCCGAATTCTCCCCTATTCCCCTTATTCTCGGGGTACTTTTAGGCATCGTTTTTGGCGCTTCTTCCCTCTATCTAGCCCTAAAAGTGGGGATGACGGTCAGTGCTTCTATTCCCATTGCGGTTTTATCGATCACTATATTTAAAACCTTCTCTAAAGTGCTTGGCGTGCGTCGCGCAACTATTCTCGAAAGCAATATCGTCCAAACCACCGGTTCTGCGGGCGAATCCATTGCCTTCGGGATTGCGGTAACCATGCCTGCAGCCTTGATTCTTGGCTACGATCTCGACCTCACTCGCATCACCCTGGTGGCAGTGCTCGGCGCCTTGCTCGGGGTGCTGATGATGATCCCTCTGCGCTATGCTTTGATTGTCAAGTCCCACGGAGAACTAACCTACCCTGAAGGTACGGCCTGCGCCGAAGTCTTGATCGCTGGGGAAAAATCGGGAACCTCAGCCAAAACAGTATTCGCCGGATTTTTCGTAGGCTTGATTTATAAATTCTTCAACGTCGCTGCCCGCCTGTGGAACGAAGTCCCGAGCAAGGCTTTTTCATGGTTTAAAGGTGCCTCAATTAGCGCTGAAGTCGCCCCAGAACTCTTGGGTGTTGGCTATATTATTGGTCCACGCATTGCTTGTATTACCGTTGCCGGCGGCCTGCTTTCTTCCTGGGTTTTGATTCCGATGATCAAGCTTTTTGGTGATGGCCTGATTGCACCGATTTTTCCTGCGACCAAGCTTATTGCCGAAATGAGCCTCATTGAGATCTGGAGAAACTACGTCCTCTATATTGGTGCTGGCGCAGTTGCCACCGGTGGGGTGGTCAGTTTGATCCAGAGTTTGCCTACCATTATTCACGGTGCCAAAACCGGTTTAGGCAGCATCAAAAATGGCGGTCAAAAAGCCTCGGCGCTCCTCCGCACCAACCTGGACTTACCCCTGCCCTTCGTCCTCGGAGGCTGCGTGGCTTTGGTGTTAAGTATTTGGTTGATCCCCCTCTTCCATATGAGTTTGATTGGCGCCCTGCTTATCGTCGTTTTTGGCTTCTTATTTGTGACGGTAAGCTCGCGCCTCACTGGTGAAATCGGTTCTTCCTCCAATCCTATTTCTGGAATGACCGTAGCAACCTTGATTGCCACCAGCTTGGTCTTCTTGGGGCTTGGCTGGGTTGAACCCTCCTATCGCTTGGTAGCCTTAAGTGTTGCGGCTATCGTTTGTGTGGCTTCCGCCGTTGGTGGGACCACTTCTCAGGATTTGAAAACCGGCTACCTCCTCGGTGCAACTCCTAAGTTTCAACAGATTGGTCTCTTGATTGGAGCCCTCACCTCAGCTCTGGTAATTGGCTACACCTTAAACGTGCTTAATTCTGCTTCGACCATCTACTCCCGTAAAGCGGTACCCGAGAACGTCATCGTCGATAGGGCTCTGCTTAGTGAGCACCGGGAAACCGTCAATGAGCCAGGCAGTGACGATAGGTCTGAATACCGAGTTCTTCGGGTTATTGAACAAGCAAGCACTGGTCCGCTGGCCGGCGTAAAACCAGGAAAATACTTGGTCAACGATGCAGGTATGCTCAGCTACCTCGTTGATCCAGGGATTAACGGTACCTTGGACCACCGTGATGACGGCAGCCATGTTGCCAAATACGAAGCCCCAAAAGCACGGTTAATGTCGCTTATTATCGATGGTATTTTGACCCAAAAACTTCCTTGGGGTCTGGTGTTGCTCGGAGTAGCCATTGCCCTCTTACTGGAACTCTGTGCGATCCCTTCCCTGCCCTTTGCGGTCGGGGTCTATTTGCCGCTTTCTTCTTCGATGCCAATTTTCATTGGTGGTGCCATGCGCTGGTTGGTAGATCGCTGGAATAAACGCAAGAATAAAGGCGCTGAAAACGAAGAGCATTCTCCCGGAATTCTCTATTCTTCAGGGCTCATTGCTGGTGGCTCTATCGCCGGCATTAGTCTTGCGATACTCTCGATCAAAGAAGGCTGGCTCTCTGCGGTTGATTTGAGTACGGTTTTCCCTAGTCTGGCAGGCTCGGATCTTTTTGCGGTCAGCATGTTTGCGCTCATCGCTGCTTTCTTGGTTAGAGCGGGACTGCAGAAAAAACCCTCTTTATAAGATCACCTTACACCACAAGGGCTGCTCCTCGCGAGCGAGGGGCGGGGCCCCTACTTAGGCGCTGGCGCGAAAGCGCCAGCGCCGTGTCCTGACGAACGCAGTGAGGAAGGATCTTTCACATAACATCCGGATATCACGTGACAGATCCTTCGTCGCTTTGCTCCTCAGG
>JAHFAI010000027.1:0-22855 GCA_023250635.1 Deltaproteobacteria bacterium
TCCTTTCTTCAGGGCTGGTTACCAGGTCTTGGTTCGCCATTTCTGTTAACACTGTTCCCATCACCGTCGCTATGCTGGAACCGGTAAGCGCTGCAATGTGTTTTTTAGTCGCGATAGCGTCTTTAGCCATCTTACCTACATCTGCACTGCCCCCTATAACGTGATGAAACTCGCTCTGCTCTGTTTTTATCACCGCTGCTCCGAAGGCCTGTATTGGCCGAACACCCACATCGAGAGCATGGTTGGTACGCATATAAATCTTCTTCGCCAAACAGGCTAAGGAGGCCAATAAGCTAAGACCGCCTACCCCTAATAAGGAAATACCCGCCGCAAACAGAGCTGTTTTGCTATCATCTTTCTTTTTCGTTGTCTTGCCCTCCAACTCTTGGGGAGCAGGGCTAGCAAGTTTAGCTGCCAGCTCGGTGGTGTCGTTCTTAGCAAGATTATCCGTGACCAAATAAAAAGTGCTATCTTTTGCTTGCGGGTTATTACTTACGTAAGTCTTCGCCACATCCTGGGCAGCTGTTGCCAGTTTTAAAAACTCCCCCTCACTATTGCCAAAAAGCTGCTTAGGGTCATAAACCATGGTCCCTTTCTCAGTAGTTTCTGCGACTGCTTTTGGCACCCCTGAGACGGGGGGATTATCTGTTGTTTCCTGCAGAGACCACGTTTTACAGGAACTGGAGAGAGTCAAAATCAGCACAGGTAAAATAAAAATTTTCTTTTTCATTTACGTTCCTTACCAGCACTACTGCTGAGCGGCGACCAGGTGAGCGATAGCAGCGCTTGCTGCAGCTTGATCGGCAAGTGCCTTCTTCAGATTGGCGTAGATTCTCTTGAGGGTAGCAGCAAAATTTGCGGGATCATGTTCCTCGCTTTGCGCATCAGCAGAAGTCAACTGCTCTGCTCCCTCTGCGGTAAGGGTGGTTCCCAGGGTGAGCACAGTGAGGGCAGCTACGGCAGCGGCACCTGCTGTTCGTTTATGAGCAGCCTCTAAATTCTGCTGAAAACTTCTGCTCCCTTCGGATGGAGCGAGAGATTCTCGCTCCGGCAAAACAGCTCTATGAGGCTGCAGTGCAACACGTTCTCCTGCTAATTTTTTTTGGCCAACCCCAATGCTCTCCGGCGGTGGGGACTGGGGCCGCTTCATTCTTGGAACAGGAAGCTCTCCTACTGGAATCGGAGCAAGCGTTTGTTTGATTTGCGCTGTTGCTGCCGCTACCTCAGGTGAATCGACCCTTGCAGTCGCACTTAACACGCTCTCGGCAGGCTTCGCAGAAAAGTCCTGGGCATCAATCGCTGCTAATTGAGAATCATCGGCCAGCGGGTACTGCAACGTAAGCAGATTTCTCCTGCTAAACGATTGATCTCGAGCTTTTAATGATGAAACATCCCGCAAATCTTCTTCTGTTGTGTGGGTAGATTTTTGGCTCAATGTTTGCATCGACTCTGTTCTCCTAAGGGATGCTTCCACATCCGTAAGAGTGCCTTGTCCTTGCTTGATTGAGGAAGCAATTTTTTCTGACTCCCCGGCAACCGCACTTGCTGCCTGATCCTGAGCCGTACTTACCGGCATTGTATGTAGTGCGCTCGCTACTTGCTCTACCCCCACCTGTAATTTCTCCAAGGCGGCAATTCTCGCCATTTCGCTGCGATAATAATATACCACCCCAACCGTAGCCAGCAAACCAACCACGATAAGTGGTACACCAAAGGCCAAGAGAATTTTACCGGTATTTGAAGCTCTCTGCTCTTTTTCCTGCGGGATGCTCTCCACTTTCGGTAAAGCGCCCATGGTAATAAGATGTGCCAGGGGCGCTGCACCTACAGCATGAATATTCTTGAGAGCAGCAGTCTCGGGCTTACTCCCGCTGGGATCCGTTAAGGCTTGCTTTTGTGCTGCAGCGACGAGAGCTAACGTTTGGGTGTAGATAGCGCCTTTGCTGCTTTCTATTGTGGCGAGCTCCGCCTGCAAGGCTTTATCAGGGATAGGGCCTTGCTCAAAAGTTTTAAGCACCGCATCGCCACAAAGTGCGGGATTACTATCAAGACAAAGCTGCACGCTTACTACGTTTCTGCCCTCTGCAGCATCAGCCAGGAGAACCACCGTGGAGGCTGATTGATGAAAATTGCTACAGGGAGCAGCACTCTCTAAACACAGACTCCACCTCACAAAATAGATGCTCTGGCTAGCGGAATTAACCACAAACTTCCAAACCGAGTTATTGGCAATTTGCATAGAGGAAAGCTCCAGCTGATCTATGCGCAACGAAGCAAGAGCAGCATTCCCTCCTCCTCCCGCTTCACTCTCCCCCGAGAGGGGAGCGAGGCCATTGGCTGTTCGACAGGAGTACAGGCCAAGCGCGACTAAAACAAAAATGATGCGTAAGAATAACGAGGCAAACATATTGAGAGACTCCCCTTAGGCTTCGCTAACAAGTATGATTTTCTCTGTATAGATTATCGGAAGGCTTAATCCTTTACAAGCCCCGGGAAGCCTGGCGATGGCTGGGAGATTCTTTGCTGCACCCAGGATGACGGAGCAGATTTCTAAGGGGATAGCTGCCAAAACTCGCTTCCATAAGACTCCGGAATACCGTGAGACCATAGTTGAAATCCCGTAAGCTCCTTAGAGCGCAGCGCGGCTCTGCTGCGAAAAAAGAGCGGTACTTCGGGAATATCATGAAAGTAGGCTTGCACTAACCGCTGCATCAACTGCTGACGATGGAGTTCATCGCCATCCTCCTCCAAAGCATCAAGCAATTGGTCCACACGATTAGAACGCCACTGACTGAAGTTAAAGCCAACAAAATTATTGCTCGCTGCCGGCACGCCACTCGAATGAAAACGCTGACTCGGCACCTCCCCTAATTGGTAACGCCAGGCGAGGAGGGCCATATCTCCGTAGTGTGGTTTTTTAAGGGTCCGCCCAAAAAATTCCTGGGCTTCCTGCTGACTAAACACCACCTCGATCCCTAGGTGGCGACGCCATTCCTCCACCAAGAGCCGAGCCAGGCGCTTACGATAAACCTGTTCTTTATTGCTTAGCAAACTGAGGCGTAATTTTTCTCCCCGGCGCCACCGTAAGCCGTCCTTTCCCCGACGCCAACCAGCATCGTCGAGAAGTTTTTCGGCGAGGTGGAGATCGAACTCCGAGGGAGCAGGGTAGCTATGAAGCTTGCTCCCCAGGAGGGGATCAACCGGAGAAATAAATGATTCTGCTCGATACACATCCTGAGCAAAACTACTCTGCAACAAACGATCGCGATTCAAACCCACCAGCAGAGCCTTACGCACCTTCCAATCCGAAAGAATCTTGCTGTTCATATTAAAGGACAGCAGCTCGTAGGTAAACGAGGGAACACTCGTAACCACCAGAGGCAGGTGATTACGAGCGATGGTTTTTTGCAAATAGGTACGCTCCCGCTGCCCCAGACCGAGGGGAAAGACCAGGTGAATACTCTCGCTCTTCAGCATATGGGCTAACTCCTCGCTGCCTACCCCCAAACGCACGACCAGACGAGCAGATAAAGCCGGTGGGCCGTAAAAATAGTTATTGCGTTCGAGTACTAGTTGCTTGCCTCGCTGCAAACTACTGACGATAAACGGTCCGTTATACAGGCCTGCTTGCAAGGGGTTAATTTCGTAGAGGGAAAAATCCCGATAGCCAGATTTCGAACGTCCATAGAGGCGAAAGCGCTCATCCTCCCAATGACGGGGAAGCACGACAAAGTGACTGAGTTCGTAAAGGGTATGCCAGCTTAGTTTTTTGAGAAACAAATAGCATTTTTTGCTGTCGAAGGGATCAGCGCGAATATCGCTAATATTGCCATACAAAGCAGCCTCATCGGCGCTAAGCGCTTGGGTTAAACCTATCTGCCACGAAAAAATCACATCCCTAGCAGTAACCGCCTTGCCATCACCCCAACGGGCAAGTTCGCGCAGGTGCAGGGGCAGCATAGCCAGGCCACCACTGCTTCGTGGCAGGTGCCGGCGGTTGACCAGGGGCAGATCGGCCAACAAATCAGCCCTGAGGGAGCCATCAGCGGCAATGGTCAGGAGGTGGCGATTAAGAAAGCCCGAAAGATACCAATTGGCCGCAACCTGACGCGCCAAGGGGTGGAGGGAGCTTGCCTCACCCAGGAGCACTGCCGTCAGCGGCTCTTCTTCGCGAGCGGTGGCTGGGCCTAGGCCCCAGAAAACCTGGGGAAGTCCTAGGCCTAGCAGCACCCGTACCAAGAGGGAACACCCCATTGCTTTGTCCTCATTTTTTACGGCCGTGAGTACATACCCGAGAAGATTCTTGCCTCGTAGGGAAGCCTATGCTACTAGGCAAGCCACCTAGACCTACGAGGCTTTAGGGCTTTTCTTTTGTCCCCCCATTACAGGCTATCCCCCGAGTATGAGCTCAGTAAAACACTATCTTGGCTGTGCCTTAGGTTTTCTTATCTCCGGACTTAACCCGTTGTACTGGGTTGCGCTCAAAAGCCTACCCTGTGAGGAGCTGCTCTATCATCGCAGCGTCTGGACTGCTCTTACCCTCTTTGGGGTCTTGGCCCTCCTGCCTCGCCATAGCCGCAAGCTCTTGCGCAATTGGCAGAAGGACCTGCCCTTCTTGATCCTCTCGACCTTATGTCTGGGGCTCAACTGGTTTAGTTATATTTGGGCGGTTAATCACGGCCTTATTCTTGATGCCAGTATAGCCTATTTTATCTCGCCTTTGATTTCTGTGGTGCTTTCCACAATAGTTTTGCATGAAAAACAAAGTCGTAAGCAATGGCTGGCCTTTGCCTGCTGTTTATTCGGGGTGCTGAGCTATGCTCTGGTTACCGGTCATATCCCCAGCCTTGCCCTGCTGATTGCCTCGTCGTTTTCCCTCTACGGGATGCTCACCAAATTTATGATCACCCCCTCCCTGCAACGGATGCTGTTCGAAGCCGTTCTCGGTTCGGTGGTGGTAAGTATTTGTCTTCATCAGCACTGCTCCCTTGCTAATATCACCACCTACAACACCACCACTGCCTTACTGCTTATGGGTTCAGGACTGATCACGGCCTTGCCGGGGTTTTTATTGATCCAAAGCGCTCGCAATCTTCCTTATAGCGTCGTCGGTATTTTAAATTACATTGTTCCCAGCACCATCTTTTGTTTAGGGGTCTTTCACTTTGGTGAGCTGCTCTCCTATCCAAAGTTGTTTATGGTTGCTTGTATTTGGGTGGGTGTGCTGATTTATTTTCGTTGTATGCGCCCGCCGTCACGAGCCTAAAGGACGCCTATGCAACGCGATGAACTCTTTCGTTCCTTGTCGTATCCACAACCCTTTAGCTTTAACCACGAGGTGGCGGAAGTCTTCGATGATATGATCAGCCGTTCGGTCCCCCTCTATCGCGAGGTTATCGAGTTACTCTGCCAATGGCTGAACACCTTTCCTGGCAAGGCGGGGGCCACCATCTATGATGTAGGTTGTTCCACCGGCACCACCCTCTTAGCTCTGGGAAAGAGCAGCTCCCGTCCCCTGCATTTCCTGGGGCTCGACCCCTCGCCAGCGATGCTTGCCAAAGCCCAGCTTAAGCTCCAGGCTATGCCCCCCCAGCATCGGCTGAGCTTGCGAGAACTCAATGGTCTTTCCTGTGACTATGCCGAGGCTCATCTGGTGGTGCTCAACTATACCCTGCAATTTATGCCGGTGCGGGAGCGCCCGTTACTGCTTGCCAAAATTTTTGCCGGCTTAGGCCCTGGAGGCTTGGTGGTAATCAGTGAGAAGGTGATAGCGGCCTCGCTACTGCTTAACGAGGTATTTACCAGACATTATCTGGAGTTTAAGGAACAAGCCGGTTATAGCAAGCAGGAAATTTCCCGCAAGAAAGAAGCCCTTGAACAGGTGCTGATTCCCCTGAGCGTGGAGGAATACCGCAGGATGCTCCTCCAGGTGGGTTTTGCCGAAGTAGAAGTGGTCTGTAGCTGGCACAATTTTGTCACCATGGTGGCGATCAAAGGGTAAGAGTGCATGATAACGAATACTCGTTATGCGGGCTTAGCCAAGGCATATCAGCCCTTTCCTCCCTTTAAAACCCGTTATACCAACTTTGCTGACACCGTCAGCATCGGTCACCCCGATGAGTTAAGCAGCAAACAACAGGAACTATGGCGAGCCTCCCTTGAGGCTTTTAGGCCGTGGAAAAAGGGGCCTTTTTCTTTATTTGGCACCAGCATCGATAGTGAGTGGCAGTCCCAACTCAAATGGCAACGCCTGGCCCCCCACCTGGGAGATCTTCGTGGCAAACGCATTGCGGACATTGGTGCCCATAACGGTTACTATATGTTTCGCCTTGCCGCCCATGAACCAAGCTTGGTCATCGGCTTTGAGCCCCATCCCCCCCACTGGTATAATTTCCACCTTATGCAACAATTTGCCCAAGTGCCCTGCCTGCTCTTTGAGCCCTTTGGCATCGACACTCTCCCGCGCTACCCCAAGTTTTTTGATCTTATCTTGTGCCTTGGTATTCTCTATCACCAGGCTGATCCTATTCGTCATCTCAGAAACATCCACCAGAGCCTGGTCGCTGGGGGACGGGTTTTTATCGATTGCCAGGGCATCCCCGGTGCAGAGCCTGTCGCACTCATGCCTGCTGGGCGCTATGCGGGTACTAAGGGCAGCTGGTGGTTACCAACCCTCAGCTGCTTGCTCACCTGGGTGCAGCGCAGTGGTTTTCCGCAGGTTCGCTGTCTGTATGGAGCCCCGCTTAGTTGTGAAGAACAACGGGCTACGCCCTGGGCGGCGATTAAAAGCCTCGGGGATTTTCTTGACAAGGACGATATAACGAAAACTCGTGAAGGCTATCCTGCTCCCTGGCGCTTCTATCTCGAAGCGACAAAATAAGGATGGGAATGCTTGCAGGGGATTTCATCAGGCCCTAGTTTGTTCCTTGTATTTCTAAAAGATCTTGTTTGTCTTTTTCGTTTTTTAAGCTTTGTGCGACGATTGAGATAATTTCTGACTCAAAGGAAACCGCGACATTGTCGGTAAGATGAAAGGCATTGGCTATAGCCGGGGGGACACTCATTACCGCAGGAGCCGCCGCCGCAAAGTAGAGTCCGCCAGAAATTATTTTAATGCCACCAAAGAGTATATTGATGAGGTTTTTGACATTCGCATAGCGAGCGTGTTCAAGGCTGGTCTTGCGT
Organism: Deltaproteobacteria bacterium; assembly: GCA_023250635.1. Classification (GTDB taxonomy): domain Bacteria; phylum Bdellovibrionota_B; class Oligoflexia; order Oligoflexales; family Bog-1112; genus JAHFAI01. Next base: position 7,186 of record JAHFAI010000027.1, read on the forward strand.
TCTGACGACATCAACAAGGTATTTTTCTTGGTAAGCAGCTGATCTAAGTAGCCCATAATCAGCTGAATATCAGCCTGGCGATGTAGAAAGCGAGGATCGCTGCTCAGAGCCTGATATGCAGTTTTTGCAGCGAGTAATTCCCGTTTAATGTTTTTTTCTAAGTCGAGCATAGTAACTGCCATGTTTTTTCGCACAACAATGCCCGCTCGTTCCTTCATGTTAATCGCAAAATCTATCCCTCCCGCCCCCGAAGTTACCGCACCAATGGCAATCACCAGTGGCCCAACCACGCCCAAACCTGCGCCCATGGTGCCAGCGACAAAAGCCCCGAGAGCCGCTACCGACAAGCAAAATGAAAAAGCTTTTTTGGTTCTCTTGATCATTTTTAATTTGTGCTTTTTGTGTTCAAGTAGGCACAGGAATGGGCGCAACGGATCATGGACATTGGCTTTAATACCGTGAATTAAGCTGGGAAATTCGCTTAACAAGAACAACACCTGTTCTTGGGGAAGCTCTTTCTTATAATTCAAAATAGTAGCGTTTATTTGGGCGTAAGTAGCGGTGATTCTCTCAGCAAGCCCAGGAGTAAGCAAGGTTTGATCTATGCTTTTAAATAAATTTGTCTTGTTAAAACGCTCCTCCTCATAGGCAAGTATTTCCTTAACTCGCGGTAAAAGTTCTTCTTGTAAAACTTTATAAATAAAATTTTTAATGAGCTGTCGCTGAGTTTTTGCTAAGCGGTTTTTTTCTGCAAAATTATCCTGCTTTAGCTCAGAAAATTCTCCGGCATTAAAAAAGACCTCGGCTTCTTTACTGCGAAAATCAGCAACTGGCTGCAGAACTTCGTTGTTTTGTTTTTTCCAGAATTGCAGGTAGTATTTTAAATGGTGCGCTCGCTTATGGATAAAAAACCTGCTACCGGGGACGACCAGTAATTTTTTGTAATAAGCACCACCATCCCAGGCTGCTTTACCATGTATCTGGTGCTTACAGCCTATTTCTTGCCCAGGGACCCCACTGCTACTTTCCTGCGGCAAGGGCTGCAGCTCGCTTATTTTGTTGGTGAATTGCTCTTGATCGAGCAACACGAATTCCCCACATTCAGCGGGAAACTCCACCTGCACCGTGAACTGAGAGAAAGCAGAGGAACAGGTCATACAAAAAAGCAGAAAAACAGCAGGGGAGAGCTTCATCGGACACCGTACATAATTTATGTAATTATTTGATTATATTGTATTATTTAGTATTTTCTAGGGTGACTATGCAGCAAGTAGACAAGGGATGCTATAGCAAAAATACGTCGCGTCATTTTCAGGGAGCTCCCCTCAGGATGACGGGAGTGGACGATGCTTCTTCTCCAGCTCAAGCAGCCATTTCTTCCGTTCCACCCCACCACCATAACCGCCTATGGCACCATTACTCGTAATAACACGGTGGCAAGGAACAATAAGAGCGAGCTGGTTAGCACCGTTAGCATTGGCAACCGCACGATGCGCCGTTGGTCGAGCAATGCTCCGTGCCTGTTCCCCGTAGCTACGCGTTTCTCCATAAGGGATGCGCTGGAGGCCCTCCCAGGTAAGCAGCTGAAAAGGACTGCCCACGAGGATACACGGTGTCGAAAAAACCAGCAGCTCTCCCGCAAAATAGGCTTGTAGCTCTCTGATAATTGAACGCAGCGGAGCGCTTGTGCCGGGAATGATGTTCGCCTTGCTGCGCACCTGCAAGCGCTCAATCTCGCGTGCTAGGCCACGACGTTCACTAAATTCGAGCAGATAGAGCTTTTCTTCATCGGCTATGGCGAGCATAGCTCCGAGAGGAGAATCTACATAGCTTACTTTGAGCGGACTCTGAGGAGAACCTTCTTGCAACTCCCTCATTCGCCAGCGCCAGGGACAATATCTTGAGCCCAGGTAGCAAACCTATGGCCTGCTATATCGTAAGCAGCGTAGGCGTACAAGAAGGGACAAAGGGGTGGTACCAAAAAGCCGAGTACCGCACCGCCAACACCCCCACCTACCACGTAGGTCAATTTATCAGCGTAGCTCTGGCTTTTTTCTGCCCAAGCATAGCCAAGAGGAGCTCCTACCCAATAGCCTGTAATGACACCAAGACCACGATAGGGGTCCAGTCGCTGCCAGCTTTGTTGAAGGAATTTTCTTGTAAAGGGCCCTGCTTCCACCCTGCTCTGCAGGAAAAAAAAGAGCGCGAGGCTACCAACGAGGCGAATTCTCATCTGTGCAATCCTTAGAGCAGATACTCGGTTAGGGATTAGGAAACTAGGCGCCAAAAAATATGCTTGTCCAAAAATAACCAACAAAAAATGAGAATCTTCTCGGACTCAGCTCTTTTTTTTAGCAGCCCAAGGGAACAAAACTCGAGCGATGATGAAAGTCAGCCTTGCTTCCTGGGTGTTCCAGGGCCCAATAACTGAGCTGTCCCGAACCCTCTTCAAGAACCACCGAGAGTCCCAGCTCCAGCTGCCCAGTAAGCAACAAGCCCTCGAGAGGCAGCGAAACCTCCAGAATATAGCGGCGAGACTCCCGCAACGCAACAAAGGAGAGAAGGTTAAGCCGCTCATCAACCCGCATCCCCTGGCGATAATCACTGAAGCCATAAAGATTCCATCCCCCGGCTGGGGAAATATTCAGCTCCCCGTAAGCCGGGTCACCGGCGAGGCCAAAAAAAGCTTCGAAGCAGGTATGCCGCCAGAGCTCTTCTTCCCGCTGATAGCTTCCCCCAAAAGCGGGCAGCACGAGCGCATCCAGATCGCCGGACAAATGATAGGAAAGGCTTAAGCGCTGCTTATGAACGGCAAGCTCCACCCTGAGGTTCCAGGGGAACGAGGGAGGAGCAAAAGGCCGGAGCGAAAAAAGCTGGGTATACAAAAGCGCTCCACGGCCTAACTGCGAAATAATTCACCCATTTTTTTGCCGAGAATCAGCGAAGAACCAACGATGCAGCAGCTTAGAATAATCATGCCGATTACCCCCAGGGCCGAAGCAATAAACTCACCGCTACCCTGCTCAAGATAGAGCACGTAGATGGCCTTGGTAAGCGGATAAAACTGATCCTTCATAGCCAAAATTAAGGAGTCAGACACGTCAAGCATGGCGTAAGAAAAACATAGCAGGGCACCCGCAATCAGATTGGCCATAACCAGGGGCATGGTCACCGTCCGCAACACTTTAAAGCTTCCTGCGCCAAAGGTAGTAGCCGCCTCCTCAAGGGAGATACTGGTCTGTTGCAAGCCCGCAGTGGCTGAACGCACCATAAAAGGCAGACGGCGAATACCGTAAGCAATAATCAATAACGGTACCGGATTGTGCAAGGGATCAAGCCAGGTATTGGAATAGGTTACCACATAGCCAAAAGCTAAGACGATACCAGGAAGGGCCAGAGGAATCATCACCAGGGCATCTAACAAACCGGTAAAGGGGACGATTTTTCGTGCAATGATGTAGGCGATCAATAGGCCGAGAACGAGATCAAACAGCGTGGAAAGACTTGCCAAGAAAAAGCTATTTTTAATCCCCACCGAGGCGAGCTCTTGCTGAAAAACCGCCCCGTAGTAACGCAGGGTATAGTTTTCAGGCAGCGCCGTCATAAACCACTGATCGCTAATACTGGTGATCACCACACTGAGATGGGGAATAAGAGCCAGCAGGGAAACACCAAGCATCAGCGGATAAATAAACCACCAATGATGCCAGGTGGAAGGCACGGTCGGACTGCTGACATGACCACGAGCCATCATTTGGAATTTTTTGGTGCTGCCCAGCAAGAGTTTGGAGAGCAAGAAGAAACTTACGGTCATCAGAATAACGATAAAGACCAAAGCAAAACCTACCGGATTTTCGTTGGCATCGGTAACCAAGTTAAAAATACGTACCGGCAAGGTATCGTGAAAGCCCACCAAGAGGGGGGTGCCCAGATCGGTCAGGGCCCAAATAAAGACAATAATCGCCCCCGCAAAAAATCCCGGACGGGCCAGGGGCCAGACAATACGAAAGAAACGCCCCAGGCGAGAAATACCGAGGGTAACCCCAATTTCTTCGAGACTGGGGTCAACGTTATTTAAAGCTGCTGAAATATTAAGATACAAAATAGGGTACAGATGCAGGGCTTCAAGCACCACCACTGCCCAAAACATAAAAGAGCCACTGAGCCAATCGATGGGTTCGCTGATCAGCGCACAATCAAGCAAGGCCATATTGATGGTGCCAAAGCGTGCAAAGAACCGCTGGATGCCGATTGCCCCCACAAAAGGCGGCATAATCATCGGTACCAATAACAAAGCCGAGAGCAGCTGTTTACCGCGATAGGCAAACTTGCGATTGATAATCGCCAAAGGCAGGCTCAAAAAAGTTGCCAAAACCGTCGTAAAAACACCAATGCCGATGCTGTTGTATATTGCCCCAGTCTGGAGATTGTTAGCAAAGAGCAGCTCAAAATACGCGAAGCTCAGTTCTCCCTGCTGATTAACCAGAGCTTTTTTCAGGACAACTCCGATGGGGAGGAGCAGGAAAAAATACAAAATCGCCAGGGTTATGGCCACCACCGAGTAACCTATAAACTTTGACCACCAATGGGCCCAAAAAGCATGATTAACTGATTTTTGGTGTGCCATTAGGTGTTGGGCCCCAGTTCCTGTGGCGGAGGTAAAATTACCACCTTGCTTGGTTTGATAAAACAGCGGGTTTTTTGCCCAATCTGCAGCTGATGATCGGGGGCGTTGTAGAGATTTATTCTTAGGAATTCAGCTTTCGCGCCGTAGGTAAATTCCATTTGCTCCAACTCACCGAGATAGGTAATGCGCTTGAGAGCAATCTCGCAGGGATTGTCGGGAGAGACATCGCTGCGCCCAAGATCGAGCTTGATTGATTCAGGGCGAATGGAGAGAGTTACTGGATCGCCGACTTTAAAGCGGCCACGAATATTGCTACCCCGTATGCTACCGAGTTCGCTTGTCACTAAAGCTTCGTGGGCAGTAATCTCGCTAACCCGCCCTGGCAGAAGGTTCGTCTCGCCAATAAAAGCCGCCAAAAAAGTGCTATTGGGATTGAGGTACAGATCCTTCGGGCTACCCGATTGAATCTCCTTGCCCCCGTGCATCACACTAATATGACTCCCCATGGCCAGAGCTTCTTTTTGATCGTGGGTAACATACAAAGTGGTAATTTTGGTCTCTTCTTGGATGCGAGTAATATTATCGCGCATTTCCAGACGCAGCTGAGCATCGAGATTGGACAGAGGCTCATCGAGGAGGAGGATAGTCGGACGAATTGCCAGGGCGCGAGCCAAGGCCACCCGCTGCTGCTGACCACCGGAAAGTTGCCCCGGATAACGCCCGGCAAAAGGGGTCAACTGGGTAAAGTGCAAGACCTCGGTCAGCCGTTTCTTGATTTCCATGGTCGTCAGTTTGCGCACCTTGAGGCCGTACTCGATATTTTGCAGCACCGTCATATGCGGCCAGAGGGCATAGTTTTGAAAAACCATGCCAATGCCACGACGCGCCGCCGGCATCAGGGTGAAATCGCTTTTATTAAAGAAAATTTTCCCGCTTGTAACTTCCTCGAGGCCAGCAAGAATGCGCAATATCGTGGTTTTGCCACAGCCCGAGGGGCCCAGCAAAAAATGAAACGCTCCTTCTTTGATCGTTAAATTTAGCTTATTTACGGCAACAAACGCACCGTATCTCTTATTGACGTCCCTCAGTTCAACTTGCATTAGCTACCACGTTAAAGGTTGAGAGCGGTGAAGGGATCCCTTCGTCTTATTGGGCGTTCTTCACGTAATCATCGTATTTTTTCGCTGTGGTTTTTACCCACTGATTGATCACTTCATTGCGCAGTTTTGCATCGCTCCATTTTTCGGCTAAAGCTAACAACTCTGCTTCGGAGAGTGGCGGCGCAGCCAGCAGGGCTCGATCTTGAGCTTTGTTGCCACGCTTGATCATCATCTGCCAGGCTTTTTTTAACTCCTTATGGGAGTCAATTTGCACCGCACCAAGCAGATCAGTAAAGATAAATTGCAAGGTTGTCACTCTATCTACATCTAGCATCATCGGTGAAATTTGCAACGCGAAAGGATCGAGCTCGCTGATATTCTTGACCTTGGTTTCGCTATAGGCGCGTTTATTAACCGACATGCGTGCGAGACTTGAGTGCTTTGGTCCCCCCTCCATCCCTTGGGGTAATAAAAAGAGCTTCTGGCCAGAAGCGCTCAGTACGAACTCGATAAAACGCTCAGCCGCCTGTTGATTTGCCGCACCCTTGAGAATAGAGATAGGATCGGGATTAAGAATACTGTGCTTTGCGGGAAAGACGTAAGCTAACTTGTCGGAGCCCAGTTCACTAACTTTCGCTATGGCATAAAACCCCACGGACATACTCGCCAGAGCATCGCCAGTAACCACAGCTTTAATGGGATCGCTACTCGAATGAGTAAAACTACGAGTGTTCGCAGCGATGCCACTGAGGATCTCCCAGCCTTTTTGCCAGCCGTAAGCTTGGAGTAGCACCATAGTCATGGTGACGTTGCTACTTGAACGCCGCGGATCAGCATTGCTAAGATGATCCATAAAAACCGGATCAGCTAGATCTTGCCAATCCTCGGGTTCGCTAATTTTTAATTTTTTAAGGAGGGTTTTATTGAAGAAGAGACCAAAGGAGGAGAGGGCCGCAGCATGCCATGTTTCTTCTTTATTGTAGAGGGCAACGCCAGCAACGACGGGCGGCACTTCTTTTTTGAGCTCAGGCGAAAGTATAAAAGGCAGGGAGAGTTTGCGACGGTTTAGTTCATAGTGGGGATGCTCGCCCCCCCCCCAAAATACATCCACCCCACAGGAAGCGGGGGTGCGCTCAAAGCGGCTAAGCACAAACTTCATATCATCACTGGCCCCACCTTGATCGAGCCAATCAACGACGATGCTACAAGTATAGGTTTTGAGGTAATGTTCTTTAAAAGCTTCGACAAATTCAATCTGGGTTGATTTGCGATGGGGGGAGATTATAACCAGTTTCTCTTTGCAAACTGGCGCTTTAGGCTCAGCACAAACGACGGTAGCTAAACTTAAACCTGCGATGACATAGGATAAAATACCCATTAGGCAATAACCCCCCAGTTAGTTTTAGACGCGACGCATTCTACGTTTCTATGCCTTAAGTGCAACCGGTAAGTTTCAACTCGGCAATTAATATAAACTCATATCAAGGGCATCTTAATTTTGAATTTTTTTTGCTCTTCGCATAAAATGAGACATCTGCTAAAGAGAAAAGGCCCTCCCGAGCATGCAAAATTCCAAGATGTTCTTTTACCTTGCCATGATCCTTACGCTCATAACAATTGTGGCAGCAGCCTGGACTGGTGACGATGTCTTCTTTACTTTACGTACCATTGTTAATTTCCTACACGGCGAGGGACTGCGCTGGAATATTGAGCAACGAGTTCAAGCTTTTACTCACCCCCTGTGGCTCTTGGTTCTTAGTCCATTCTGTTGGCTGAGCGGCGAAGAGTACTTAACCACCATCGCTATTTCCCTGGTGTTCACTCTGGGATTTATCCTGATAGTATTTACTTTGATCGTTCGTGACTATGCCAGTGCATTTTTAGCTACACTCATCCTCCTTTTTTCGAAATCTTTTTTAGATTACACCACCAGCGGTTTGGAAAATCCTCTTGCTTATTTTCTCCTTGCTTGCTTTTATCTGCAGTACGTAAGCCTTGCTTATCAGCCCTATCAAATTACCTTACTCTTTCTAAGCGCCAGTCTCTTGCTCTGCACACGCTTCGATTTCGTTATTCTTATTGCTCCCGCTCTTGCCGTCGTCTCGTGGAAGCTTTGGCGAAAGCCGAACCTAGGACGATTTATTCCAGGCGTACTGCTAGGCCTGATGCCCATAGGGATGTGGTTGCTGTTTTCACTGCTGTATTACGGCTATGCATTACCCAATACTTATTATGCAAAGACCCACCATGGTATTGCCCACCACGAGATTTTTGCCCAAGGATTGGCCTACCTGGCTTACACCCTTACATTTGATCCCCTTACCTTGCTGGTTATTGTGGTGGGTATTCTTCTCGCCGCAGTGAAACGAGTGGAACAAACGCTGGTGATGAGCATCGCAATCACCTGTTATCTTGCCTATATCATCTCTGTAGGAGGAGATTTTATGGGTGGTCGATTTCTCTCACCACCTCTTGTCATCGCACTACTTAGTCTTTGCTGGCACGCAAACAAGAGCTGGAGTGAGCAATGGTACCCCTTGCTTGCAATTATTATTTTACTTTTTGCTTCTTTTCCCCCTCATGCCAATCTTGAGGTTTTATGGAGAGGATCTGGATATGAGGAAAAAGAGCGTGTTGATAGTTTTCATCACAAAATTATTAACGAACGTCGTTTTTATTTTAAAGATTATGGCTTGATAAATAATTTTAATCACTATCTTAAAAATGGTCTTACTTCACTATCCTTCTGTTCTAACTTTTCTCATCAAGTTGCGGTTTGTCAAGGCCCGGGAGTTTGGGGATACCTATCCCAGCCTGACTTACATATTATCGACCCCTTGGGCTTAGCTGATCCCCTTCTTGCTCATCTCCATGGGAATATTCCCTGGCGGATTGGTCATTTTGAGCGCGAACTCCCTCAAGGATATCTGGAATCACGGGAAGCAAAAAAGAATCTCTTACAAGATCCCTCTTTGCGAGAATATTTTGCTATCATCACCCTCCTAACAGAAGGGGAGGTTTTTTCATGGAAAAGACTACAAGCAATCGTCCGACAAAACCTTGGTTTTAATGAGCACCTCCTGGTCAATTATCAACGCACCACGGCTCGGGAAATCCCCCTTGCAAGGCTGGGCTTAGTCAAAGATCAGGGTACTTACTGGGGCAGCGCTGCAAATATTACTATGGAGGAAGGCGGTGAGCGGCTAATTCGCCTAACCAGCCCACTAAGCTCCCATAAAATTCAGGTTGGCCTTGACTGTAATGATCGTTACGAATTGATCTTTAGTTCAGCAGGAGGGGAGACCCTCTATGCGACTCAACTTGGTCCTCAAGGGCTTCCCTGCGCCGGTATTACTAATTATCTCGTCGACCTGCCCGAAACCCTCAATCGCACCAGCATTGACACGGTAACGATACGTCCCCTCGCCGGTGATCAGCTCTATGCGATTGGTCATTTTGTCCCCTTATAAGATTTATCCTTTCCCCCTATTTACCATCTCCCCCGCTTATCATGTATAATAAACGTGACTCCTCAGGAGTTGATAACGCGCTAAATAACGACGGGGGTTGTCTAGTGTTTTTTCAGCTAAAAGCAGCTATTTTTTGGTTAATCGCCGCATCGTTTTTTACCAGCAGCTGCGCTTGGTTAAAAAAGAAAAAAAACCTCAATCTTTCCGTAATTCAAGTGAATTTTGACGGCACCGCCCCGGCCCTCGCCCTTAGGGATGCGAACAATACCAGTGCTGGCCTGGTGCAACCTGCTCCTTATACCCCCGAAAAAATCAGCGATTTTTCCTGTATTTTTACCAATGCCATGGGAGAAGATATTGGCAGCTGGGACAGCCGAAAAAGTGGCGTTATCGATAATCCCGGCAGTAGCTATTTCGAGTTATATTCAACCGTCAGTACTAATCTGCTCGGTGATTCCTTTACCCTCGTCGTTCCCAACGGTTCTCAACGCATCATTCAAGTGCTAGGAGTTATCTCTACCGACCCCTGTCCGACGGTATTTTCTGCCGCTGATATTGACAACCTCGAGGTGATGAAGGGAATCTTCGAAATCGGTAGAACGGTTGCCGATATTAACGGAAGTCAAATCATCAGCGTTAATCAAAACTATGTGCAACTTCAGGTAAAAGATGCACGACGCTATTTATTAGAGAATCTTGCCACCATTGACGGCTCTCTTCCCCAGCCAGGCTCAGCCATTCACTATACGAATACCAACGGTATCCCTACTTTGAGTTGGACAGCGGCAACTGATGCGGCAACGACCCAGAATTACTTGCTCTACAAGGTTGTTTCCAGCACCGATATCAACGATCTTGCTAACGTAGGCTTGGCCCTCGAAACCACCGTGGCTGCCGACTGGGCCTTTAACGTGACCTCTTTTGCCATACCGAGTACAGCAACAGACACGATTTACACGGTTTTGGTCAGAGATGCGGTGAGAAATATAGGCCAATACACGCCCTTTACCCTTCCTCTGGTTCCTCAACTCACCTATAGCACTGATACCGTCGTCCTCCCTATGAACAGCATCGCTACCATTACCCCAAGCGTTCTCAATCCTAACGGTATGCCCATAAGCGCCTGTGCAATAAAAGCGGGGAGCACCGCCCTACCCAGTTGGGCAACGTTAGATCCCCTCACCTGCGTGGTTTCGGGAACACCCCTAGGGCTCCAAGGAACAAGCACCTATAGCATTCAAGCACAAAACGCCGTTGGCACCAGCAACGAGGCCTTGCTAATCCTGAGGGTGGGGCCAGGCGTACCAACGCTCTCCTACACGGGATCGACGGGGGGCGCGGGTACCTTTGGCTCACTGATGACCGTCACCCCGAGCACCTTGACCATTAACGGTGGAGCTCTTAGCGCCTGTGGCAGTAAGGCTGACTCCACCGCCCTGCCCAGTTGGGCGAGCGTAGATCCAGGAAGTTGCGTGATCAGTGGTACTCCGAACGCGCTACTCACCCCAAGCACCTTTACCCTGGTCGCTACCAATGCTGCAGGTAAGTCCGCAGATGCCACCGTTGTTGTATCGGTAGCTGCAGGTCTCCCCCTTCTCTCCTATAGCGGGGTGAGTGGAACAGCAGGCTCAGTGGGTACTGCTCTGACGATTACTCCAAGCAGCTTAAATGGACAAGGAGCTGCCGTTACCAGCTGTGCGATTAAATCGGGAAGCACCGCCCTACCCGCCTGGGCTAGCATAGATCCTAGCACCTGCGTTATCTCGGGTACGCCGACCGCAACCCTTACCAGCACCACCTATACCATTACTGCGGCGAACAGCGTCGGCAATGCCAATGATGCGACCCTTACCCTCAGTGTCACCGGTGGTGCGCCTGTACTCTCGTATACAAGCGCCACAGGAACCTCGGGATCAGTGGGTGTGGCCATGTCGGTTGCGCCGAGCGTTTTAACCACCAATGGATTAGCAATCACTAATTGCGCCCTCAGCGGGACCAGCCCGGCACTACCTTCCTGGGCAAGTATCAATACCAGCACCTGCGTTATTTCGGGGACACCAAGTGCAGCACTTTCGGCAACGACCTATAGCCTCCAAGCGAGCAATTCCTTTGGCTCCTCGGCGAGCGCGAGTGTCACCCTTACCGTAGTCAACGGTGCTCCGGTTCTTTCGTATACGAGCTCTACCGGTACAACGGGGGCCATCGGTACAGTGATGACGGTAAGTCCGAGCTTCCTCTCTAACGGGGGCTCTACGGTGACTGGCTGCGCCCTTAAGGCAGGCACCACCGCCCTGCCAGGCTGGGCCAGTGTAAATGCCAGCACCTGCGCTATTTCAGGAACTCCTGATGCCTTGCTCAGTGCCACCTCCTATACTATTCAAGTGAGCAATGCCCTCGGTAACTCCAGCAGCACCGTCAGCCTCAGCGTCGGCGCCGGTGTACCCCTCCTCTCCTACAGTGGTGCCACTGGCACCAGTGGTACCTACAATGTGTCGATGTCGGTAAGTCCCACCACTTTAACCACCCAAGGGGCAAGCATTACCGCTTGCGCCATAAAAACGGGCACTACCGCCTTACCGAGCGGACTATCAGTTGCCGCAACCACCTGCGTTATTTCCGGCACTCCAACAACGGCGCTGAGTAGCACCTCCTTTACCGTGCAAGCCACCAACTCGACGGGGACATCTGCCGATGCCACCGTAAGTCTAAGTATCGCTGCGGTGGTACCCCAGCTCTCCTATTCTGGAGCGACGGGAACTTCAGGAAACGCGGGAGTGGCAATGACGGTCACGCCCACTACTTTTAACGCCGGCGGAACAACGTTGACGGCCTGCGGTATTAAACCGTCCACCACAGCTCTCCCGTCGTGGGCCAGCGTGAGCACCACAACCTGCGTTATTTCAGGGACACCCACCGGAACCCTTAGTTCAACGCCGTACACCATGCGAGCAACCAATTCTGCCGGTAATAGCTCCGATGCCGCAGTTACCCTGGTGGTTGCTGCGGGCGCTCCGACCCTTTCCTACGCCAGTGCGACCGGCACCTCCGGGAACGTAGGGACCTCCATGAGTATTACTCCGACAACCCTTACGGCCAACGGCGCCAGTGTAACGGCCTGCGCTATTAAAGGAGGCACGGCCGCTCTACCTGCCGGTCTCTCCGTCGCCGCCACCACCTGTGTTATCTCCGGTACACCCACCGAAATTACCGCCTCAGCTACGTATACGCTGCAAGCAACCAATTCAGCAGGAACCTCCACCGATGCCACGGTCGTTCTGGTGGTAAGCGGAGTGACTGGCTGTACAAATGGCAGTTTCTCAGGAGGCAGCGGCACATCCGGCAGTCCCTTCCAGGTGGCGAATGCCACGGATTTGACCAATACCGTCAACTGTAATTCTTCTAATTATTACTTCCAGCAAACGGCGAGCATTAACTTGGGTGGATCGGGAAGCCCCTGGACTCCCCTCGTGCTCTATGCTCACTACGATGGTAATTCCCAGACGATTTCCAATGTCTATGTCCATAGCAGCACCAGCGGCAATAACGTCGGCTTATTTAGCACCATTCAAAGTGGTGCCACGGTAAGTAATCTGACGCTCTCCTCGGTGGATCTCCAGGGTTTTGGTCATACGGGGGCCTTAGCCGGGCAGAGCAGCGGTACCATCACCAATGTAAGTAGCTCAGGTGCGACGGGCCTCAACTATAATGCCAACACCTCGGTTTATTATGCGGGGGGGTTGATCGGCAAGCTGGCGGCGGGCACGGTGACCTCGTCGAGTTCATCCGCAACGGTGAGTTTGACTTTTAGCGATAATGGCAACACCAGCAATACTTTCAGCGGTGCCTTAGGAGGCTTGGTGGGGGGGATGGCCAGCAGCACCACCATCACCAGTAGCTATGCCACGGGAGCAGTAAATGGCGGCATCAGCACGAATGCAACCAGTGGAAACTTTGGCGGCCTCGTCGGCTACCTGACGAGCGCAACTATCACGCAGTCCTATTCCACCGGCAACGTCACCTATTCAGGCAACGGCACAAGCGGCATTGGCATGGTTGGTTATGGGAGCAGCGCGACTATCAGCAAGTGTTTCTCCTCGGGAGCTTACTCCCTGGCAAGCTCTGGCTATATTCGCTACGCCTACGTGGGAGGGATGGTAGGCAATATGTCGGGAGGCTCCATAGCCAACTCCTACTCGATGATCACCATTGGCATGCCAACTTTCCAACCGGTTAACGGTGGAGCCGCTGGTGGCCTAGTGGGTAACACCTCAGGCTCCATCACCATCTCCACTTCCTACGCGGCGCCGGTATCCATGTCAGCCTTTGCTGCCGGTACCATCAAGGGCTTCTCCGGGGTGACCTTCAGCAGTGGTCTGACCAACGTCTTTCTCTATAAGCCAAGCGGATCGATTCCAGCCGATACTTCCACCGGTTTGACCTCGGTCACCGCTTCGAGCGATATAACCACCCAAGGTACCTTTACCGGCTTTACCTTCTCGACTATATGGAGCATGCCTACGGCCAATCCCCTCTCACCCGGCTCGCTCTTAAGCCCGGTGCTCAATTGGCAATGCGGAGCCAACGGAATTACGTGCGCGTCTCTACGCAGTCAAAAGCGTTCTTATCAGCGGGCAGAGCTTGAGGAGGAGTAAGAAAAATATTTTTCTTACTCCTTCATGTCCCTTCCTGACGCTATCTGTGGTATACTGATTGGCAGCTAGACACTATTTTTAGTGCTCAATCGGTAACAACGGAATATGCAAAAGGGGCAACGAGTGCCACTCTATTCAGCTGTTCTATCGGTGCTCTTGTTTGTTTATGCCGCCTTCAGTGCTTCCTCTTCCCTTCTTGCCAGCGAGCTAAGCATTGCCAGTTTTAATGCAGATATTCTTGGCAAAAAAAAGCTCTCTCATCCCGAAATCGTCCATCACCTAGCTGCTATTATTAGTCGCTACGATATAATTTTGGTCCAGGAGGTACGCGATGCCAGTGAGCAAACCGCCGCCCTTCTCCTCGCCGAAGTAAATAAGCGCGCTGGGCAAGGACGCTATCAGGTGAGCGCCAGTAGGCGCCTGGGCCGGACCTCATCAAAGGAGCAGTATCTTTATTATTATCGCAGCGATCGCGGCCTGAACCTGAGCGCTGCCGAGGTGTATAACGATAGTGGCGATGATTTTGAACGTCCGCCTTACTTGGTCAAATTCACTCGCGGGAAGCAGGCTCTCGCTTTAATTAGCTTACACGCCCGACCGCGCAGTGCCGCAAGTGAGCTTAATAAGCTGGTTGAGGTCTTTGCCTATACCAAGCAAAAATTTGCTGCAGATGAAACCCTTATTCTCGGCGATTTAAATGCTGATTGTTCGTATCTCAGTGATAGCGCCTATGATGAACTAGCGCTCATTCATCAAGGCTTCACCTTTGGCATCTCAAAGGAAATGGATACCACGGTGACCGATACCACCTGTGCCTACGATAACGTCGTTTTTGATAGTGCTGGGGTCAGTGCGGTCGAGATATTTAATTTTCAATCGGCGTTTTCTTTAGATCAAAAAGCCGCCAAAGCTGTTTCTAACCATTTTCCGATTCAGTTTATTCTCACCCTTTAACAGGGTGTTTTAAACGGCGTTGCTGCCTATGAAAATTCCGCAGGAGAAGGAAAAAAACCAGGGTATAGAGTAGGGTTACTACAGCCGGTGAGTAACGAATTCCCGTGTTGGTGGTAATCACCGCGGCAAAAAACGTCGTCGTCCCTCCCAACAAGCCCATCCCCAAGGAATAACTAAGGCCAATGCCCCGATAGCGGCAACGAGTAGGGAATAAATCCTGAGAAAACGCATGGTGCGGTGAACCGGTAAGCGCAGCCTGCACGGCAAGCAAGACCACCCCCGCAGCAATCGCCACCGTTCCCCCCCGAGTAAACAAGCCATAACTACTCGGCACTAAGAGCAGGGCAGCAAGTGGTACCACCACCCCATAGTGAAGGCGGGCACCAAGGCGATCGTAGAGCATCCCTGCCAATGGCCCTAAACCGGTATACACCAGCCCGGCAAAAACACTGATGCTTGCTCGTCCATGGGCTGACACCCCATAAAATGTTTGCAAATGATGACCGAGATAGCCAAGCAGCACATAGGTCAAACTCCCTGCCGTTGCTGCAAGGCTGAAGGTTAGGAGCATTTCGCGCCAATAATCGCGCCAAATAAACTTGAGTGCTAAGGCTTCCCCCCGAGCACTGTGAGCAAACTCCGGTGATTCCTCGAGGAGCCGGCGGATACTAAAACCAACTAAACTGATTACAAATCCCAGAGCAAATGCTACACGCCATGTCCATGCTGGCATTCCTGGCAGTTCGGCTAACCAGGCAAACATCCCTGCAAGCAAGATACCCAGCGTCGCTGCGGAGAGCAGCACCCCACTGACCAATCCGCGGTTCTTGCCCCCCTGATGTTCCAAAGCGTAGATGGCCGCCCCAT